>CAZJWQ010000084.1:0-5829 GCA_964549645.1 uncultured Piscirickettsiaceae bacterium
AGAATAACTATTAAATGCCTATTATCATAAAATTTATTGCCCCATAATTTACTAAAAGTAAGTTGCTAATTGACTTACATATAGTGATTTAGAAGTGATAAAATTAACAGGATTGAGTTACATTATTTAATAAATGGGGGGAGAATATTTATGAATAGCACTATAAAGAATAATAAGACACAAAAAAACATTAAAGGTCGACAACTTCTTATTGGAGTTGATGTTGGCTCTACTACAGTTAAAGCCGTAGTGGTCGACCCTGTCGATCGAAGTATCTTATGGAAAGATTACCAACGTCACGAAACACGCCAAGCTGAAAAAACCCTAGAACTCTTAGAAACTATAGAACAAGAATTTCCAGGGTTTCAAAAAGAAGATGTTGTTGTCTATATGACAGGGTCAGGTTCAGAGCCACTGTGTGACCCTGTAGGTGCTCGTTTTATTCAAGAAGTGAATGCAGTAACTGTTGCAGTTGAAGCTCTTCACCCAGATGCTGGGTCTGTAGTGGAACTGGGCGGACAAGATGCTAAAATTATCATCTTTCAAGAAAATGAGGATGGTAGTGATCGGCGTGTTATTACCTCAATGAATGATAAGTGTGCATCTGGAACGGGAGCAACAATTGATAAATGCTTAATTAAAGTAGGTTTGCCATCAGAGGCTTTAGCATCTATTACTTTTGATGAAACTCGTTTACATCATGTTGCGGCTAAATGTGGTGTATTTGCTGAAACAGATATAGTAAATTTGGTCAAAACAGGGATTGCTGCAGAAGAAATTATGAACTCATTGGCAGATGCTATTGTTCGCCAAAATCTATCGGTATTAACTCGTGGTAATACTCTACGCTCAAAAGTATTGTTACTTGGTGGGCCTAATACTTACCTACCTTTTTTACAAGAATGCTGGCGTAAACGAATTCCTGAAACTTGGCGAGAGCGAGATTATGAGTATGATCGTAATGTACCTTTAGATGAACTTATTTTAGTACCAGATAATGCAGAATATTTTGCGGCTTATGGTGCTGTATTATTTGGCTTACTAGATAAATCTGATATTGAAAGACCTGAATATCGTGGGGTTAAGCCCTTATATTCTTATTGTACTTCGGATCGTTCAGCACGACTTAAAGATAGTGCAGGTCCTGCTTTATCTGAAACCCCAGAAGAATTAAAAGCATTTTTAGACGAGTATCGTATCCCAAAGTTTGAATCCAAAGTATTTATACCTGGACAAACGGTGAAAGGGGTAGTGGGACTGGATGGGGGCTCAACTTCTAGCAAAGTGGTATTGGTGGATGAAGAGGGTGAAATATTATGTAAAGCTTATCGGCTTAGTAAAGGTAACCCTATACAAGACGCTAAGGACTTACTGGCAGAACTTAAAGAACAAGTAGAGAGTCAGGGGGCAAGCTTAGAAGTTATTGGTTTTGGTGCTACTGGTTATGCGGCTCCTGTGCTTGAAGAGGCATTACATGCGGATGTTAATATTGTTGAAACTATTGCCCATATGATGGCAGCACGTCATTATTTTCCTGAAGTTGATGTAGTGTGTGACGTAGGTGGTCAAGATATCAAGGTTTTATTTTTAGAAAATAAAGAAATAAAAGATTTTAAGCTTTCCAATCAATGCTCAGCAGGAAATGGCATGTTATTGCAGGCTATGGCAGATCAGTTTTCTGTGCCAGTTGAAGAGTACGCAGAGGTTGCCTTTAAAGCAACAATGTCTCCTGACTTTAATTATGGTTGTGCAGTATTTCTTGATTCTGACAGAGTTAACTTTCAAAAAGAGGGTTATCGTAAAGAAGAGCTATTAGCAGGTCTTGCACGAGTGTTACCTAAAAATATATGGCAATATGTTGTTGGTGTTCCTAGGCTGTCTGAGTTAGGTAATTTCTTTGTACTGCAAGGAGGAACGCAAAAAAATCAGGCGGCATTAAAGACTCAAGTAGATTATATTAAAGAACGAGTACCTAATGCTCAAGTTTATGTCCACCCGCATTGTGGTGAGGCTGGAGCCATAGGTGCAGCGATGGAGACCTTACGGGTAATAAAAAGCCGTGGTAGCTCTAGCTTTATTGGTATGGATTCGGCGATTAATATTAGATATGAAACTCGTTGTGATGAAACCACCATCTGTCATTTTTGCCCGAATGATTGTAGTAGAACTTTTATAGATACATTTTTACCTGATGGTAGCACAAGTCGTTATATAGCTGGTTTTGCTTGCGAAAAAGGTACTGTAGAAAGTAAGGATGCATTAACAGAACTAGTTACACATCGTAGATCTTTGTCTAGGCAATATCCCAGCATGGTAGAAATGGAAGCTTCTCTTACTTTTAAACATTTGAATGAGACAAAGCCTTTGCCTGAACTAGAGGTGGTTAAGGCAGCTAATCAGCCGTTTAAAAGCTGGTTTACAAAGTTTATGTTAAATAAAAACATCTTTCAGCGTAGTAATCAAGCAGCAATTGAACACCGTAGCCAGCTTAAAATTGGTATGCCACGTGTACTTAATAACTATAGTGTTGCACCCTTATGGCGTACTTATTTTGAAACCTTAGGGATTAATAAACGCTATATTGTATGGAGTGATGAAACCTCAGAGGATATGTTTAGCGAAGGGGGCAAATATGGATCAGTTGACCCCTGTTACCCAAGCAAGTGTTCACAAGCTCATATTCATAATTTGTTATTTGATAAACACCTCAATAAACGTACAGGGCCACTAGATTATATATTTTTCCCTTGTGTTACTCACTTGCCTAATTTTATAAGTCATACCGTAGATGATACTACTTGCCCCATGGTCAGTGGAACTCCAAAAGTATTACGAGCAGCCTTTACTAAAGAGGTAGATTTTTTTGCTAAGGCTGGCGTAGAATATATTGATCCTGCCCTAACACTTAATGAGCCACACTTATTTAATCAGCAACTTTGGGAGGCTTGGGGAGAGAAGTTGCAAATCACTCGTGATGAACATGACTTTGCCCTTAAACAGGGTTGGCAGGCATTGGATCTTCTTGAGCAAACTTTACAAGACCGTGGTCGTGCGATTTTAGAGGATGTAGAGAATACTGGGCGTATTGCAGTACTGATGCTCGGAAGACCATACCACTCAGACCCAGGGTTACATCATGGTATCCCTGAGGAGTTACAAGCTCTGGGATACCCAGTTCTTTCGTTACGTTCTTTACCTAGAGACCCACAATGGCTACAACGCTTTTTCCATACTGACTTGAGTGCTGGTAGGATTAGTGATGTTTTTGATATTCGTGATGTTTGGCCAGAAAATTACTCAACTAACTCATCACAAAAAGTGTGGGCGGCTAAATTTGCTGCTCGTCATCCTAACGTGGTAGTGTTGGATCTTTCTAGTTTTAAATGTGGTCATGATGCTCCAACCTATGGGATTATTGATGCAATTTTGAAAGCAGCTGAGACCCCACGTTTAATGATGCATGATCTAGATGCTAACAAGCCAGGAGGTTCTTTTGCAATTAGGATAAAAACTTTTGCCTATTCTTTGGCACGCTATAGTGAAGTGTTAAAAGATAGGGAAGTGTTAAAAGATAACAATCAGCTAGAGGAAGAAATAGATGATGAGCTATATGTCCGTACCAAAGCAATTTTAGAAAAACCTAAGCCAGTTGCACAATTTAGTGTTTCGCTTAGTGTGCTTAAAAAAACTCTGAAGGAGAAGAATTTATGAGCTCTTACAATACCCCCTCGTTAACTAATATTAAAATTCAGCAAGTTTCACCAAAAGAGCTTAAATCTAGTGCCTTTATGCCTGCTGGAGACCCTTTATTAAAAGATCACTGGCATGAAAAAGCAGCTCTTGATTTTACTGAAGATCAGCGTGCGCATACCACTATTTGGATTTCTGGGTTGACATTAAGTCACGATATTATTATTGCAGCTTCTCTAAGAGGAATTGGTTATCAAGTTAAGAACCTTGATATTGCTGACAACCAATCTTTGCGTATTGGCAAAGAGTTTGGCAACCGTGGGCAATGTAATCCAACCTATTACACGGTGGGCAATTTAATCAAACATTTACAAACTCTAGAGGCAGGAGGGGTATCACGTAAATCTATTATTAAAAATCATGTGTTTGCAACTGGTGGAGGCTGTGGCCCTTGTCGTTTTGGGATGTATGTTACCGAATACCGTAAGGCATTACGTGATGCAGGGTTTGGTGGATTTCGTGTATTAGTGTTTGATCAGCAGCTTGCAGGGGATCAAGTTAATAAGAACTCTGGCATCGCTTTTAATAGCCAATTTTACCTTAGTTTAATTAAAGCAATTGTGGCTGGTGATGTGCTTAATCTTATGGGCTATCGTCTAAGGCCTTATGAGATTGAGTCTGGAGCTACCGATAGAGCTATGAAGCAATGTAAAAACATTTTAATAGCAGCCTTTGAACAACAAAAATCAATACTACGAACTCTATGGCGTTGCCGTCAAATTTTAGAAAAAGTACAAGTAAACTGGTTAAAAGTCAAACCTAAAGTAAGCATCATTGGTGAGTTTTGGGCAATGACCACTGAAGGTGAAGGTAATTATGAATTACAGCGTTTTCTTGAACAGGAAGGGGCGGAAGTTAATATTCAACCAGTTTCTAATTGGCTCTTTTATGTTATGTGGGAGAATATTGATAGTATTGAAAAACGACGTAATTTACGTGGAAAAGATAGCGCCAGAGAAGGCCTAGGTAGTAAGTCAGCAATTAAACAATTATTTTTATACAAAAGTACAATGGTAGCCCTTAAAACTTGGTTTAGGGTATGTGCCACTGCCATTGGGCTTAAAGGTCATCACTTACCAGATATGAAAAAATTAGCTAAAATTGCCCACGGGCATTATGATACTTCGGTAAAAGGAGGAGAAGGTCATTTAGAGGTAGCCAAGTTAATTGATACTGTAGAAGATAATCGAGCCCATATGGTAATATCAGTTAAACCTTTTGGTTGTATGCCTAGTTCAGGAATATCTGATGGGGTACAGAGCTTGATTACGGCTCGTTATCCAGACGCTATTTTTTGTCCAATTGAAACCAGTGGTAGTGGTAAAGTTAATGTACAAAGTAGGGTGCAAATGATGTTGTTTAAAGCTCATCAACGAGCACGTGCAGAGTTTGAACAAGCCTGTAAAAAAACAGGTTTAAATGAAAGTGAGGTAGAGTCTAAAATAAAAGCTACTTCAGCATTAGATTACCCGCACCATAACTTGGCATGTACAGCTGCTAATATGATCTATCAGAAGAGTTAAACCGACAATGGCTGGCGTGGTGGTTTAGTTAAACCCATTACAAAGGTTTAACTTTTTGCATATGCTCTCTCAATAGTGAATTAATTAAAGTTTGATAGGCTATTTTTTTTTCACTAGCCTCTTTTTTTAAGAAGATTAAAATATCATTATCTAGTCTCATTGAAGTTGGAATTTTTTTAGGCTTATAAAAACGTCCACGAACCGCACCGTCAAAGTCGTAATTATCTTCTAGCTCGAAGTCATCATGTTTTTCTCTATTTTCAATATTATTCATATCTTTTTTTCTCCTTTTCATTAGCTTTTCTTGCACTAACTATCCTAATAATTTCCTCGCCATCGTTTGTAAAAAATAGGTTAGCAACGACTAGAATGGTCTGTTTAGAAGTTGCACCAAGTGTAATCCATCGTTCTTCAAAGTAACTAAATCGTTTGTCTATTTTAGATATATGTAAAGGATCATCAAATACTTCAAGTGCTTCTTCAAAAGAAACTCCGTGTTTTCTAAGGTTTAAATTATTTTTTGTTTGATTCCATTCATACTTCATATGCCCATATT
>CAZJWQ010000085.1:0-5819 GCA_964549645.1 uncultured Piscirickettsiaceae bacterium
ATGGTAGGCGTACAAAAAAACTTGTCAGAATCTTCTAGCCCTTTAGTTGGTGTTATTATGGGGTCTAAATCTGACTGGCCAACAATGCAGCAATCTGTTGCTATGTTAGAATTATTTAAAGTACCTTATGAAGTGCAGGTGGTTTCGGCTCATCGTACTCCAGATTTAATGTTTGACTATGCTGGTAATGCACAAAGCCGTGGTTTAAAGGTTATTATTGCTGGGGCTGGTGGGGCGGCTCATTTACCTGGTATGGTCGCTGCAAAAACTTTAGTGCCTGTGTTAGGCGTGCCTATTCAATCTAAAGCCTTAAATGGGCAGGATTCTTTGTTATCTATTGTACAAATGCCTGGTGGTATTCCTGTTGCAACCTTAGCTATTGGTGATGCTGGGGCTAAAAATGCAGGTATTTTAGCTGCCCAAATAGTTGGTAATGAATTTACTGACATTCGTGAAGCTGTACAACAATTTAGAAATGAACAAACTGCAACTATCTTAAATAATTCTGACCCAAGAGTTTAATATGAAACCTGTTGTACAACAAATTGGTATATTAGGCGGTGGGCAACTAGGTAGAATGATGGCTAGGGCAGGGCAGTGTTTAGAAAAACAATTTGCTTTTTATGACACTAGTAATAATAAATCTTTATCTTTATTAGGGCAGGTTTTTACTGATAAAAACAATTCTGTAACACAATTAGCTGACTTTGCAGGTGTAGTAACCTATGAAAGTGAAAATACTTCATTAGAGCAGGTACGTGCAATTGCTAAAATAATACCTGTTTTCCCTGCAGAAAAATCTTTATCTATTTCTCAAAATAGGGGTTTAGAAAAAGACTTATTTAAAAAATTAAACATACCTTGTGCTAACTATCAGTTAGTTAATTCTTTAACAGAATTACACAGTGCAGTAAATGAAATTGGTTTGCCTGCTATTTTAAAAACCACTACGGAAGGTTATGATGGTAAGGGTCAATTTGTAATTAAAAATCAGTCACAAATTGAACAAGCATGGCAAGCAATAGGCCATAAAGAATTAATTTTAGAAAGTTTTATTGATTTTTCACGCGAGTTATCAATTATTGCTGTAAGAAATGAGCAAAATGAGCATGTTTATTATCCATTAGTACAAAATATTCACCATGAAGGTATTTTGCGTTATACCATTGCCCCAGCACAGCAAATAATAGATTCAGTACAAGAAGTCGCTGAAAATTATATGAAGCAATTATTAGATGAATTAAATCATGTAGGAGTTCTTAGTTTAGAAGTTTTTGAAACTGATGAAGGTTTAATTGTAAATGAAATAGCCCCAAGAGTACATAATTCTGGGCACTGGACTATGGATGGTGCACAAACTAGCCAATTTGAAAATCATCTTCGAGCCATTACCGGTATGCCATTAGGCTCAACCATGCCAAAGCAAAATTTTGCAGCTATGGTAAATATTATTGGCAAAACAGGTGATATTAAATCTGTGCAAAACATGCTTAATACCTATTTACACTTATACAATAAAGAAGAAAGAGCAGGCAGGAAATTAGGGCATATAAATATATTAGCCAATTCTGCTGAAGAATTATTTAAAATGATAAAGCAACTGGATGGGTTTTTACCTTAGATTATATTTATATACATGCTAGTTTGCAGGGTTTAGGAGTTTTAAAAATAAGGTTTATAATCTATCAAGTCTTGATAATTAATCTACCAAAATAGATATAAAATAAAAGCACCTAAAGCAAAGCGATACAAAGCAAATGGTGCCATACCTACTTGTTGAATCCATTTCAAAAATAAAGCAATTATAATATATGCACTAATTCCTGAAATAATTGCACCACCTATTAAAGCTTGCCAATCAACTTGCCCTGTATATTCTAATAAATCGTTTAATTTTAATAAACCTGCACCTAATATTATAGGGATAGATAATAAAAAAGAAAATTTAGCCGCAGCTTCTCTGGTTAGCCCTGTCATTAAAGCTGCGGTAATTGTTATACCTGAACGAGATGTTCCTGGTATTAGAGATATTGCTTGTGCCATACCTATAATTAAAATATCTTTAAAAGTTAAACTGTATTCATCCCTTATTTTTTTGCCCTTTACATCAGACCACCATAGTAAAGCACCAAATATTATAGTGGTCGCGGCAATTAATGTTGGGTTTCTTAAGTAACCTTCTAAATCATTATTAAGAAATAAGCCAAAAGCAACAGCAGGAATTGTAGCGAGAATTACCCACCAAGCAAGCCGGCTATTTGAGGTTGGTTGCCTAGTTATTAAAGAGGTTGTCCAGTCTCTACCCATTAACCAAATATCTTTTTTGAAATATAAAATTACCGCAGACAAAGTGCCTATATGAACAGCCACATCAAAAGCTAAACCTTGATCTTGCCAACCAAAAAGTTGTGGCACTAGTATTAAATGCCCTGAGCTAGAAACAGGTAAAAATTCTGTAATACCTTGAACTAAAGCAAGAATTATTATTTGTGTCCAGCCTAAAGATTCGTACATTTTATTCCTTAAATTATATTTTTATAGGGAGTGTAGTAAATTTTGCAAACGAAAACCAATTAAGTTTTGTTCTATATTCTTAGTAAGAGCAATTACTTTAAAAGATTCCCCCATTTCATTTGGCATCGTAAGAGTTTTTATTTGTTGGGCTATTCTAATTGAATTTATAGAGTTTTGCTCTAGTTCTGTAGATATATCTAATAAACCACTAGCCATTAAAAAATGAGCTTGTGTTGCAAAGCCATCTATATCAAACCCTGCTTTAACGCCTGCTTCAGCAACAGTTGTGAAATCAACATGAGCCGTAATATCTTGTAAGCCAGGGTAAAAAAAGGGGTTACTGTGTGCTAAATGTTGATAATGGCAACGCAAAGTACCCATAACCCTAGCTGGTTGATAATATTCGGTTCTGCTATAGCCATAATCTATTAATAAAATTAAGCCTTCAGTTAAAAAATCTGCAACAGATAATATCCATGGCTCTATATTAAGGTTTACTTCTGTTGTATAGCCTTCTGGGCTGGGAATGCCTGTATATTGAAGAAGATTTTCGCAGATTTTTTGTAGTTTAACATCTTTAACTATTTTATAATCCCAGTTAAATTGTTTTGTTGTATTATTAAATTTTATATAAGCTTGGCAGTATTTATTATTTTTAAATTTTAACCTTTCAACAGGCATTGCATCTAAGACTTCATTGGCTAATACTACAGCAGGTAGTGGTGTTTTTGGTAGCGTATCAAGCCATATTATTTTTTGTTTTATTTTTTTAGGTAAACTATTTAAAGTCTGTTGTTGTACTTGTTTTAAATTTGCACTTAATTCAATAATGTAGTAATTTTTTAAATTACAGTTTTGTTTATCAAGTTCAAGTAAAATATCCTTTGCCATAGTTCCTTTACCTGCCCCAAATTCTATAATATTTGGCGAGCTTAAGGAGTTTAATACTTGCATGGCTTGGTTAGCAATACAGATAGAAAATAAAGATGAAACTTCAGGAGCCGTAATAAAATCACCTGTAGCACCTATTTTAGGTAAGCTATTAGAGTAGTATCCATAATTTGGCATATATAATGCTTGTTGCATAAACTGAGCAAAACTAAATTGGGGTTGTGAATTAATTGAGTTTAAAATACTATTAACTAATTTATTGCTGTGACTTATAGATTCTTTAGGTGGAGTGGGTAGTTTATTATTTGACTTCATATAGAGTTTATTTTACCTAGAAGATAGAGTGGTTTGTAGATAATTTTGGTAAAAATATATGAAAATAGGCATAAAAAAAATAAATGAAGATGATTGGCAAATTCATATAGATAATGCATTTGTTCATTTAGATAGATTTTCTCTAGAGTTGCTGTATTGTAGTGTAGAAGATTTATTAGCTTTAAATGAGGGGCAACAATCAACTGCCTTAACTGCTCATATTAAATTAGCAGAAAAAATATTAATGTTAAGTGATGCTGATATGAGTTTGTTATTAATAAATCTTGATAATGAAGATATATTAAAGTTAATTTTAGTGGCAAAAGATTTAAATATAGAGTACAAAGTTTTACAAAATATTGGTGGCATAATGTCAAAACAGTTATTATCTGATATAGAGTTATCTGATTACCCTGCTACTGAAGATGCAATTACAGCAATTAAAAATATAGTAGAGAAAATGTTTGAGCTTGAAATGAGTGGGCAAATTGAATTTATAGAAAGTGATGCAAAATTCATTTAGTATTTAATAAAAAGGCTATTCAAATGGAAATACATGCGACAAGAAGCGAAGATGGTAAATATTTGTTACAAATGGGCTATGTTACTTTTGAGCTAACAAAAGATGCGGTAAGTAAATTAAAAGCAGTTATTTCTTCACGTTTAAATCAATCATCTATAGCAGATATAAATGAATTACAAAAAAAAATAACTATTTATAAACAATTAGCTAATAAATTAGTGCATTCAAAAGATAGAATAGTACAAGAGTTTGCTGTTAAATTAACACCGCCACAGCTAGTAACCTTAGCTAGGTTAGCTGATGGAGAAATGTTATTAAATAAAATAGTTAAAAACTTATCTAAGCAAAATGGTAAGCAATTTGAGAATGATTTCACACAGATGCATAGTATAACTGAGTATCAAGCTATTATTAATATGGAAAAAATTATACCAATTATTCGTCAATCAGCTAAAAACAATCCTTCTTAAGGAGGATTTAACAACTAACTTATATATTAACAAAAGGGTAATAAAATGGAAGATCAAACACAAGCAACACTAGATAGAATAAAAGAACAAGTAACTAATAATGCTGTAGTTATTTATATTAAAGGCACCCCACAAATGCCATCATGTGGCTTTTCTGCTAGAGCATCGCAAGCTCTTACTAATACAGGAGAAAAGTTTGCTTTTGTAAATATTTTAGCAGACCCACTTATTTTTGAGCACCTGCCTAAATTTCAAGATTGGCCAACTTTCCCGCAATTGTATATTAGTGGAGAGTTACAAGGTGGTTGTGATATTACTGAGGAGCTAGCTGTCTCTGGTGAATTAAAAACAATGATGGCAGAAGCTAACCAAAAATCATAACTTATTGGTAACCCCTAATCCCAGAATAGAGGATTAGGGTATTACAAAATAAAACTGCTAAGCAACCCTATTAAACCCCCAAAAACTCCACCCCAAACGACTAACCAACCTAAATGCTGTTGTATCATCTTCTGTACCATTTGTTTTACTATTTCAGGGGTTAATTCTTCTAAACGAGAGTCTATTATATGTGATACTTTTTGCTGAATCTCAATTAACATTTCAGGGTTATCTATTTGTTCTTTTAATAATAAGTTGAACTTTTCACTTTGGCTCATTTCTATTAGTGATGCTTGCATATTGGAAATAAAGGGTTCTTTAAGCGGTGTTAATGCACTTTTGCCACCAAACATACCTAGCATATTACCAAAGTTTGACTCCATAATAACTTTTACTAGCCTATCAAAAGCAGGGTTTAAATCTATTTTTTCAATTACAGGTGCTAGATTTATGCCATCTTCTTTTTTAGTTATAAAACGTTCTATATTTTGCTTAGTGAAAAATTGCTCCATCATTAAGTCTTTTATTGCATGCTTAAAGGCTTGAAACTGATTGGGAATTACCCCAGAACCAATTAACCCAGGTACTCTTTCAAATAATAAATACACGGCTAACCAATTTGTTATTGCCCCAGATAAAGCAAACAAGCCAACAATAAGAATTAAATTATTATTAAAAAACAAACCTATTATTATTAGTGCGATGCTAACTAGGTTGGTTATAAA
>CAZJWQ010000086.1:0-5816 GCA_964549645.1 uncultured Piscirickettsiaceae bacterium
GAAATTATAGCCTTTTTAATCCGTGAATAATCTCGTGCAAAGGTCTCTTTATATATTTAAAAAAGTTATTGATGTTAGTTTGTTTATAATAATTTCACGGATAATAGGAATTAATTGCAGTTAAGGAATGTTATGAATGCACATGAGAAGCTCTGCCAAAATTTAATCGAATACTTACAAAATTGCAAGTATGAAAAAACATTACAAGAGTTAGCCAACTATTTTGGTAAATGCCCTAGAACCATAAGAAAAAACATTAATAAACTCATTGAAGAAAATAACGCCCCGTGGATGATTCATCAAGCCAAAGTAATGCCTGACCCAACAAAGAAAAATCACATAAAGTTACAAACCTACTGGTTTGACAAACAAGAGCTAGAAAGTTTGTTTGCTCTAAATTCAATAGTCGAACAACTAGCGCCTGATTCTAATCTAAAACAGCAACTAAAACCCTTTAGTAATAGAATCTCTAAAATCATAAAAAATGATACGAACAACCTAGCTGAAAAAATAAAATTAATTGAAATAACGGGCAGAAAAGTTAAAGAGCAAGTGTTTCAAAAAGTATCGCAAGCTCTAATTGAAGATAAACGCCTACAAATATTCTTTTGGAACAGATTTACCGACAAAACAAGTCAACGAGAAATATCACCAGTGACCCTAATAAGGTACAAAGATAACTGGCTATTAGACGCTTATTGTCATCAAAAACAACAACTAAGGATTTTTTCACTAGAGGCTATTCAAAAAATAATCATAACAACCAAAATAGCTAGAACAATTCCAAAAAAACAACAAACTTCTCACTACCAAACCAGCTACGGAATTTATGCAGGAGAAAATAATAAATTGGCAGTCTTAGAGTTCAGTCCCTATATTAGCAGATGGGTAAAAGATGAAAGTTGGCACCCCAAACAAATAGGAAAAATACAACAAGATGGTAGTTATTTAATAAAAATACCCTACAATCAAGATACAGAATTAATTCAACAAATACTAAGCCATGGAGCAGAAATAAAAGTTTTAGAGCCAGCTGAGCTAAAACATAAAATATTTTTAGAATTAAAAAAAATCATACAAATATACAAAGGAAATAACTATGACTAATAAAAATAAAATAATCTCACCAATAGCAATAGACATGGGTGCGAAGAATACGGGGGTTCTTTATGCACATTATCAACCTAATTCTTTATTTAGTGAAATCGATAAACAAGGCGAAGTTTTAGTTTATGGCGATTATACAACGCTACTTGTTGAAAGAACCGCTAATCGTCATGTTGGACGAGGTTATCAACGAAAAAAACTAGCAAAAAGATTATTGAGCATTATTCTAAAAGAATATTTTAATTTTCCTGTAGATGAGAACGCACAGGCTCTCGATTTTTTAATGAATCGTCGTGGTTTTATCTTTTTAGAGGAGGACTATTCAGCAGAACATTTAAATAAATTTCCAGAAAAATCTTGGCAAGAATTATCGGAAGAGGTTAAATGTTTTCTTGATAACCCTAATAATATTGCTGAACAACTAATGATTCTGGCTAAAGACAACCCTGAAAAAATTGCCTATTTACTGGAAGAAATTAAAAATATAGAAGGGTATAAGAAATTTCAAGAATTAAATGAGCAGATAAAAAAAGAGACTATATACCATGACTATCTCGAAAAAATAAACAAGGCTTGTAGTTTAATAAATGATAGAAAAACCATTACTGATGAACTATTAAAGAAAAATAACAATGACAAGAAAAAACTATCAGAAACCTCTAACTGGATTGTCGAGAGATTAAATAAAGAAAATAATCTAAGCTTTATAATGGATTCAAAAAAACATCAATTAGATTTAACCACTCAAATTAACCAATCGAACAGCCAAGAAATACAAAAAAAAATACCCTGCATTAAAGATTTAAGAGTAGAATTAGCGACCAAAAAAACAAAAAACAATACATCAGTTTGGAACTTTAATTTATCTGAATTTAAGATTGATAAGAAAGTAAAAGATTTAGAAGAAAATAAGGTAAGAGAACATTTACATCATTTTTGCTATGCTGTTTATAAAATAAACAATGAAATACTTTCTGGGGCAAGGCACAGAACTAAATACTTTAATGAAATAAAAGAAGATTTAGAAAAGTTTAGTGAAAAAAGTTTTTTGAATGAAAAAAACAGCCCTAATTACCTAAAAAACTTTATTTTATCCGTTAATAACAACTCTAATTTAAATATAGATAAGCTATGGAAACTTATCTGTCATATTAGCAATCTTCCACTTAAACCACTACGCTCTTATTTTAATGATGAAAAGTATAAAGAGGGAGACAGCCTAAATATAAAAAACTTATCTAAAATATCCTCTCGTTGGTTTATGAAACATTGGATAGTAACTGCAGAAAAAGACGGCACTGACAAAGTAGCTGATTATAAAAAGTTAAAAAGCCAGTGGCTGGCATATTTAACTAAACAAGATATTATCGAATTTTGGTTAAAAACAGCTCCTACACTGACTATTCCCCCCTATGAAGCAATGCTCAATCGTCATCCACCTAAATGTCAGACCCTCCTCTTAAATATAAATTACTTAAATAAAAATTATTTCAGTTGGAAGCAGTGGTTAAATTTATTAAATCCGAATAAAGAACATCGCCAACAACTAAAATCTATAAAAGCGGGCAAAGGTCGGAGGCTAGTTAAAGACGAAAAAATTCAGGCCATACAATTACAAAATGTTTTAGATGTGTCTAAAAAACAAGATAAATATAAACTTAATCAAATTTGGAGCATTTATCATCAATGGCAAAAACCCAGCACAATAAATAAAGGTGAATTAAAAAATAAATTAAAAAAATTACTAGAAGAAAGTAACTTGCCAGATAAATTAAAGCAAGATTTATCCTTTAGTAAGTTTATAGAAAAAGCAACATTTGGTCACTTTATTAACAAATACTATCAAACTCGTCGTAAAGCTAGAGACGGTAGATATTTTTTAATCCAAGAGAAAAAAGAACGATGGCTAACTACAGATAAATTATTAACGCTTTGCTCACATAAACCAAGACAAAAAAAACATCAATGGCAGATAGATTTAGCCGCTGTTTTAGGAATTACTACAGATGAACTTAAAACAACCATAAAAGCTCAAGCTCCAGAAGAGTATTTTAAGTCTATTAAAGGTTTCATAACTTCTTGTGAAAAGGCAGATAAAGCCCAAAAAGAGCATAGAGGCTATTTAAAAATACAAATTGAAGGAGAGTTGTTAAATAAACCTAAAGGCGGTCTAGCCAAATTAGCTAATAATTGTTATGAGTTAAGAGACAAGTTAAGCGAAAAAACTAACAACCATAAAATTCTAATGGATAATCAAAAAAATGAAATTCATCAGAAAGTAGCCCTAGTATTTAAATTTGCACAAATTCACAATATAGTTTTTAAAGACCGTAATGGTTTCTCAAAAACCTGCCCAGTTTGCTCAACTAATAATGCCTTCAGAATGCAAAAAAATGACCAGGGTATAGTGATGTATTCTCGCCTACCCTCTCTTAGCATTCGTTTAATTGATGGTCTAGTCATGCGTATTTGTGATGCCATTGCTAGACGAGTCGCGAAAACTAAATGGTCTGAAATAAAAAAAGATCTAGCTGAAAATAAAGAAGTTAGTATTCCAATCCTGATTGAACAAAATAAATTTGAATTTGAACCAAGTCTTCAAAAAATGAAAGGAAAAACAATTAATATAACTGATGACAGAGAAAATAAATATAAAGGACAAAAAGTATCAGCATATAGTGGAGAGCCTTTAGGTAAAAACGGAGAGATAGATCATATTATTCCTAGAAGCTCAAAACACGGAAAACTTAACGATGAAGCAAATTTAATTTATATATCTCAAAACGATAACCAGCAAAAGGGAGGTCAAAGCAAGTTTTTAAAAGACCTACATTCAAACTACAAAAAAGAAGTTTTTGATACTGATGATGACCAAAAAATAAAACATCTTATTTATGATGAATTAGAAGGAGATAATAAAACCATTATAGTTAGTGATAAATTTGTTTTTGGTGAGTATTTAAGTTATATCAATTTAACAAAAAAACAGCAAAAAGCATTTAGGCACGCCCTATTTTTATCAGATAGCGATCTATTAAGAACAAAAGTGATCAACTCACTACAGAATCGTCGAAGAACAATTGTCAATGGCACACAGCGTTATCTTGCTCAATGTATAGCCGATAAAATTCATAGAATTTACAGAAAAGAAGGCTCAAAAGGGAAGTTATCATTCGATTATTTTGAATATACAGCTAAATGGGATGATCCAAATAGTACCTACAATTTACGAAAAGAATATGGCATAGACAAGCCTAAAAAACAACCTAATTACTCACACCTTATAGATGCACAGCTAGTTTTTTTACTAGCATGTGAAGATCATCATAATTTAGGTAGCTTAGGCATAAAAATAGATGATAAAAAAACTATTTGGGATATTCAAGTTGATAAGTCCACAGGAGAAATATTACCTAGTAAGTTTTTTAACGATATAGCAGTAGGCGAAGAAAAATTTGAAACAGTAGATTTGAGCCCAAAAGACAGTAATCAAAAAATAATAGATATTGAAAGAAGCAATAGCAATAACAAACAAGAACTGTCTGAAATTTTTAAACGCCCTATATTCAAACAAAACGCGATTGGAGAACGTTACAAACCTATTGTTAAATTTGCAAACAAATGGTACATAGGCTACCCAATGACAATTAAAGGTGGTATATATAATTGTGATGAGTATTGTCAAATCATTATCAAAAATAATATAAAGATTATCGAGAATATTATTAACGACGACAAATATTATCAATTAACAACTAATAATGAACAAATTAAAATTTGGACAATAAGAAAAGTTAATAAAAAATACAAACAAATAGATAAAGATTCACATAAATATTTTAGTAAGTTAAATCCTAAATACACAAAAGAAGAAGAAAAAGAAGTATCCCAAATAAAATTTATTCTGGTAAATTGTCGATACTATGTGAAAAAGACTAATGTTATAAATACACCTAAAATCCTTAAAAAGGATAGTGTCAAAAAATATCCTTTCCATAAAAATTGGTTAGATTTTGCAGAGGACTGGAAAGCCTATATTGGTGAAGAATGTTACAAGGAAATTAGTAAAGGTGATGAATATAACCTATCTTATGCAGGTGTTGACAAAAAGTGGCATGAGTTTTGTAAAAAAAGATTTTCCCCTCCTAAAAACCAACTTAAAAACAGACACCAGGTTAAGGGTAAAAAATACACAATGATCTCAATAGGTACAGCCCCTGGTACATTATTTAGAATCAATAGAAATAACCAAGATATTTATCAAACACTACCCTTGGATACCAATATTATAAATAAAGATAGATCTAATTTTTTAATAAAGTTCAGTAACAATTTAGCTTTAGCTTCAACAACGCCAGATAAAGATCTGATGAAACCTATTTCTACAGAAGAAAAAATAAAAATAGGACGGATAGAATTCAAAAAACATATTTTTTTCAACCAGATAGACTCACTAGAAAAGGTAAAAGTATATCTAAATAATACAACTGTAGATATAGAAAATTTTCCGTTAAATGAGTTTAAAAAATATTTATTTAAAAACGAATACTCCAAAAATAATAAATTCATAAAAATTCTCACAAAAAATGAAATAAAAAATGGTGCTAAAACAGTTTTTGCATATAAAGAAAAAATAGATAAATCTATTAACTTTATAACAAGAGATGGATCTGTAACTAATATAGAAATAAAAGAAGAGTTAGTTAACT
>CAZJWQ010000087.1:0-5702 GCA_964549645.1 uncultured Piscirickettsiaceae bacterium
TGGTATTGCTGTCTCGTGGTTCAGTAATACCTTCTCTACCATAAATAGCACATTCTTTTAAATCTCTTCCTAAAGTTTGGGCAACTACTTCGCCCATGCGTAATGCTGTACCTGATGGTGCATCTACTTTATGCCGATGATGTGCTTCAGTTATTTCTATATCATAACCTTCGTTTAATACTGCCGCAGCTTGCTGTAATAATTTTAAACATAAATTTACGCCTACGCTATAGTTAGCGGCAAAAATAATAGCTATTTCTGTAGATGCTTGATCTATCTTTTGTAAATCATCATCACTAAACCCTGTAGTACCAATAATAATTTTTTTATTATTTTTTACACAGATTGCTAAATTATGAATGGTAGTTTTTGGAGTTGTAAAATCAATTAAAATATCAAAATCATTCACAACATCTTCAATAGCAGGCACTATTACTATACCTAGTTTACCAACATTAGCTACTTCTCCAGCATCTATCCCTAACATAGAGCTTTCTGGTCTTTCTATGGCTGCGGATACATTTAAATCTGCAGTTTTATGCACAGCTTCAATTAAAGTTTTACCCATTCGACCTGATGCACCAATAATTGCTATATTCACTATTTAAACCTTATACCCTAATTATTATTTCCAAGGTATTACTTCCAAGGATCATTTTTATTGTTATCTTCACTAGTAAAAAGTGATTTAATACTGTCAAAAAAGCCTGATTCTTTTGGGCTATGCTGTTTATGGTGCTTACCTTTTAAGCTATCACCTAAGTGTTGTAATAGCCGTTTTTGTTCTTTAGTTAATTTTACAGGAGTTTCTATTTGCACCTGTACTATTAAATCTCCAACACGAGAAGAACGTACTGATTTAACGCCTTTGCCAGACATTTTAAATCTTTGCCCAGATTGCGTTCCTGCTGGTATTTTTAAAATAGCTTTACCATTTAGGGTTGGTACATCAATTGTACCACCAAGAGCGGCTGTAGGAAAAGATAACGGTAATTCACAGTATAAAGTATTATCATCACGCTTAAAAATAGCATGGTCTTTTACTCTCATGCTTACATATAAATCGCCATGCGGGGCTCCTGTTTCACCAGCTTCACCCTCTCCTTGTACTCTAATTCTATCGCCATTATCAACTCCTGCAGGTATTTTAACGGTTAAAGTTTTATGGGCATGCTTATAACCTTCACCACGGCAAGGTTTACAAGGAGACTTTATTATTTTGCCATTACCATTACAGGTATGACAAGTACGGGCTACTGCAAAAAAACCTTGTTGTATTCTTATTTGCCCTGAACCTTGGCAAGTATGACAAGTTGTAACATCTGAACCTGCTTCTGCACCAGTTCCATTGCAAGAATCACAACTTTCTTTAGTTGGCACTCTAATATCTAAACTTTTACCTGCAACAGCTTCTTCTAAGCTAAGCTCTACTTCATATTGTAAATCTTGCCCTGCTTGTGGACCTCTACGCCCTCCGCCTCCAAAGATGTCACCAAATATATCTCCAAAGTCAAAAGAGCCACCGCCATTAAAGCCGCCTTGCCCTTGTGAACCATCTACACCTGCATGACCAAATTGATCATATGCTTGACGCTTTTGTGCATTTGATAAAATCTCATAAGCCTCTGAGCCTTCTTTAAATTTTTGCTCGGCAGTTGGATTATTGGGATTTCTATCTGGATGAAACTTCATTGCTAACTTTCTATAGGCTTTTTTTATTTCAGCATCTGAAGAGGTTTTAGTAACTTCTAAAATTTGGTAGTAGCATCTTTTTGACATAAAACTATACTTTTTTTAATTATTTTTGCCCAACAATTTGGGCTGTTTACAAACAAAAACACGAACACTATGTATTAACATAGCATTCGTGCTTATTTTAAGTTCTTCCTTAAAGAAATTAAGAGCTGGCTAATTATTTCTTGTCATCTTTATTTGAACTTTTATTAGCATCATCTTTTACTTCTTCAAATTCTGCATCAACAATATCATCATCTGCTTGTGCAGAACTTTGAGCATTAGCATCTGCTTCACCATCTGCAGGTTGTGCATAGGCTTTTTCTGCTAATTTTTGGCTAACTGTAGCAAGAGCTTGTGATTTTTCATCAATAGCTTCTTTACTATCATTTTTTATTGCTTCTTCTAAATCTGCAATAGCTTTTTCAATAGCCTCTTTATCTGCGCCATCAACTGCATCACCTTGCTCTGTTAATAATTTTTTAGTGCCATGAATCATGCCATCTGCTTGATTACGAACTTCAACAAGTTCTTTCATTTTAGCATCTTCTTCGGCATGAGCTTCAGCATCTTTTACCATAGCTTCTACTTCTTCATCTGATAAACCTGAAGATGATTTTATAGTAATGTGTTGTTCTTTATTAGTAGCTTTATCTTTCGCTGTTACGGTTAAAATACCGTTAGCATCTATATCAAAAGATACTTCAATTTGTGGTGTTCCACGTTGAGCAGGTGGTATTTCATCTAGGTTAAACTGCCCTAAAGATTTATTGCCAGCAGCCATTTCACGTTCACCTTGAGCTACGTGGATTGTTACCGCAGATTGGTTATCTTCTGCTGTTGAAAAAGTTTGTGATTTACGGGTAGGAATAGTAGTATTTTTTTCAATAAGCTTAGTCATTACACCGCCCATAGTTTCAATACCTAACGAAAGTGGAGTTACATCTAATAATAATAAATCATTAACATCTCCAGAAAGAACACCACCTTGAATAGCTGCACCCATAGCTACTGCTTCGTCAGGATTTACATCTTTACGTGGCTCTTTACCAAAGAAATCTTTAACAGATTGTTGTACTAAAGGTACACGAGTTGAACCACCAACTAAAATTACATCATCAATTTCTGCAATAGACAAACCTGCATCTTTCATTGCTATTTTGCAAGGCTCTATTGAACGCTTAACTAGGTCTTCAATTAATGATTCAAACTTAGCACGGGTAATTTTCATATTTAAATGTTTTGGACCAGTGGCATCAGCTGTAACATAAGGTAGGTTTATATCAGTTTGCTCACGAGATGATAATTCTATTTTTGCTTTTTCTGCAGCTTCACGAACTCTTTGTAAGGCTAATTTATCTAACTTTATATCAACATTTTGATCTTTTTTAAATTCTTCTGCAATGTAATTAACTAGAGCATTATCAAAATCTTCTCCACCTAGAAAAGTATCTCCATTAGTTGATAAAACTTCTACTTGCTTTTCACCATCTAAGTTTGCAACTTCAATAATTGATACATCAAAAGTTCCACCACCTAAATCATAAACAGCAATAGTGCTATCAGCTTTTACTTTATCCATGCCATAAGCAAGAGCTGCTGCGGTTGGCTCATTAATAATACGCTTTACTTCTAAGCCTGCAATTTTACCAGCATCTTTAGTTGCTTGACGTTGTGCATCATTAAAATAAGCAGGTACAGTTACTACAGCTTCGGTTACTTCATGCCCTAAATAGTCTTCAGCTGTAGCTTTCATTTTCATTAAAGTACGCGCTGAAACTTCTTGTGGTGATAATTTTTTACCATTTACTTCAACCCAAGCATCACCATTATCGGCGGCTACTATTGAATAAGGAACCATATCTTTATCTTTTTCTACAACTTTATCATCTGCTCTACGACCAATTAAACGTTTAATTGCAAATAAAGTATTTTCAGGGTTAGTTACTGCTTGACGTTTTGCTGAATCTCCAACTAAAACTTCATCATCAGTATAAGCAACTATTGATGGGGTTGTTCTTGCTCCTTCTGAGTTTGGTATTACTACAACATCTTTACCATCCATTACTGCTACGCAAGAGTTTGTTGTTCCTAAATCTATGCCTATAATTTTGGCCATTTTATTTTCTCCGATTTTAAATTTTGTCTGTTGTCTGTTGTTATTTGTCTGTTGTTATATAAGGTGTTTTAAATATGTTTCAAGAGGTAACTACTTAAGATTATTACTTAGCTACAATTACTCGTGCGGCTCTTACTAAACGCTCATTTAAGACGTATCCTTTTTGAATAACATCTATAACTATATTTGACTCATGTTCTTCTGATGGCACCATAGTCATAGCTTCTTGCGTTTTAGGGTCAAATTTCTCACCAATAGGGTTAATTCTTTCTACACTAAAATCATTTAACATATCAAGAGTTTGCTTAAAAGTCATATCAAAACCTTCTTGCAGACTTTTAATAGTAGCCCCTTCTTCTTTAGATGCATTCAAACCCATCTCCATAGAGTCTATTACAGGTATAAGAGCATTTACAAACTTCTCTAAACCATATTTATGAGCATTTTCTACATCAATTCTTGAACGACGTTTTAAGTTTTCCATATCAGCCATAGTGCGTATAGCAAATTCTTTTTGCTTTTGGGCTTCAACTGTCATTTCTACTAAATTATCATTAAGCTCATTAATCTTTTCTGCTGATATTTCTTCTTCTGGTTCTATAATATCTTCTACCGTTGGGATTTGCTCATCGGTTAATTCTTCTTGTGCATTATTTGTTGTTTCAGGCATAATATTTTCTCCAAAAAAGTCAATTGTAAAAGATAAATGGGGATGGTTTAAAAGCATTCAAGTTAGTAACTGTAGATAAATATAAAAAAGCTACCTATAACACCATTTTTTACTTAAAATGAAAGTAACTACTTAGGCTCACCCCTGAAAAACGACAACTCTGCGTTAAGAAATGAACATTTACACATATAAACTCACATTTCTTGCCTTGATTTGACGATTTTCAGGGGTAATCTGAGCAGCTACTATACATTTTTACAGGATCAACTCATTACAGGATCAACTAATGTTTAATAAAATTGGTATTTTCGGTAAACATAAAGGCATGCAATCTTGGGAATTAATTGCTGACTTATTAAGTTATTTCAAACACAAATCGCAAACTGTATATTTAGATGATATAACTTGCAACAATTTCCCTACTAAAAAATTTAATACCCATATTTTAAATAGAGAAGATCTACTTAAAACTATAGACTTGGCTATTGTGGTGGGTGGTGATGGTACTTTTTTAGATATTGCTAGAAATGTTGTTGAAGATGAAATACCAATTTTAGGCATTAACCTAGGTCGTTTAGGTTTTTTAACCGATATTTCACCTAAATCACTAATTAAAACCTTAGATGAAATCTTTGCCGACAATTACAAAATAGAACACAGAAACTTACTGCAAGTTAAAATAACTAAAAAAAATACAGAGCTATTTAGGCAAATTGCCTTTAATGATGTAGTCCTACATAAAAGTGAATCACCAAGAATGGTAGAGTTTGAAACCTTTATTGATGGTAGGTTTTTTAATAGTCAACGTGCCGACGGCATGATAATAGCTACCCCGACAGGCTCTACTGCTTACTCTTTATCGGCAGGTGGGCCTATCTTAGACCCAAGTTTAAATGTAATATCATTAGTTTCTATAAACCCACATACCATGAGTAATCGCCCTGTAGTGGTTAGCGGAGACAGCGTTATACAAATAAAACCACACACTAACTGTTCCGGCACAGCTAGCATAATATGTGATGGGCAAATAAGTTATCCATTTAACTCTGAGCATGAAGTTATTATAAAACGTTACCCAAAATTTATAAAGATGGTGCACCCTCAAAATCACTACCATTACAAATTATTGAGAGCTAAATTAAATTGGGGTAAAAAACTTTAGTGTAAATTCATCATAAG
>CAZJWQ010000088.1:0-5694 GCA_964549645.1 uncultured Piscirickettsiaceae bacterium
TAACACCAACTAAAGGGCTAGAAGATTCTGACAAGTTTTTTTGTACGCCTACCATATGGATACCTTACTATTTAAAAAAGCCATTAATTATACTATTTTTATAAAAAAATACAATAATGCAAGATTGGATTAATTTATGGGCACCTCTAAAAACCTAAGTGTGGTTTATGGAATGTAGAAAATAGTGCATTTTTTACTCAAAAAGGAGGTGAATAGTGTGCTATTGACCGAGTTTTTGGGTGAAAAAGGCACTGTTTTATGCATTTCATAAATTGTGCTTAGGTTTTTAGAGGTGCCCTTATGTATATGAACGATTTTAATTTTATCATTCAGGCTTACCTACCATTATTGTTAACATTTTATTAGGAACAATATGCCTTTGCCATGCATCTAAAACTTCTTCTTTAGTTACTTTAGCTATTTGTTGTGGGAAGATTTCTAAATGATTTAATGGTAGATCATAAAAACCAATCATCGAGATATAGCCTAATATTTTACTATTACTATCCACTCTTAAAGGAAAACCACCAACTAAGTTATCTTTTATAGCTTGTAGTTTTTCTTCTGAAAAATCTTTTAAAAAATCATTTAACAATTTCTTTACCAATTCATCAGCATTTTTGGCATTAGTATTTTTGGTAGATAAACCAATTACAAAGGGCCCTGGTACTTTCATTACCGCAAAAAAACTAAATGTACTATAAGCCAAGCCTCGATTAGTACGAACTTCTTCCATTAATATCGAACTAAGCCCACTACCACCAAAAATATGGTTACCTACAAATAAAGCAACATAGTCTTCATGCCCTCTTTCTACACCTATTTGGGCTAGTCTATAATGGGTCTGGGTAGTATCAAATTCTATAATATTAGTTACTTTATTTACTAAAGGTTTAGGATTAGGTATAGCAGGGAGTTTCTTGCCTTTATTTAACGCTGCTGTTACTTGTTCGGCAATTTCTTTGGCTTGCTCTAAACTAACATCACCCACAATGCTTACGAGTGCATTACTAGCAACATATTTTTTATTGTAAAAGGCTTGTAAGTCTGCAACGCTAAGGTTTTCTACTGTGGCAATTGTTCCAATAGGCGCATGAGCATACGGATGGTTTGCATATAATCCTTGCCACATTGCTTTAGAAGTAATGCTACTAGGGTTTACTTTTGATTGCTTCAGTGCCAAGATTACTCTATTTATTTCTCTTGTTAAAATATCTTCATCAAAAATAGCTTTAGCAGCGACCTCACTAAAGGTTATTAATGATTTACTAAGAATTTCATCTCTAGTTAGGCTTCTCAAAGAAATAGTGGCAGAATCTCTACCAACACCTGTAGAAAAAATAGCTCCTACATCATTAAAACGGGCAGAAATTTGATCTTCAGTAAAATTTTTAGTAGATGTGCCAATTAAACTAGATGTTAAGCTTGCTAAACCAAAGTTTTCGCCATCTCTGGCAGAACCTGCATCAAACTTTAATTGAATATCTACCATGGGTAATTGCCCTGAATAAACATACATAACCTTACTACCATTGCTAGTTTGCCATGTTTTTATATCAATCCCTGCAAAAGCTATTTGTGAAACAAATAATAAACTAAATATAAAAAACTTCATAAAAAACTTCATCATTTTATCTCTCCAGCATCAATTATAGGTTTAGTTACTTGCTCTTTTGCTGTCTCAGGCAATAAAACTCCTACGGTTAATCTATCTTTTGTAAAATATTTTTTTACTACTTCTTGAATATCTTCGGCACTAACTTTTCTTAAGTTTTTAACCCAATCATCTACTGTAGAATAAGGTAGCCCTACACTTGCTAAAGAACCTAAAATCATAGCTTGTCTTTGGGTTGAATCTTGCCCAAAAACATAATCAGCCTCTGCTTGTGCAAGTACTCTTGCTAGTTCTTCTGCACTAACTTTATTATTTTTTAGTTTATCTATTTCTAACCAAATTTGCTGTTGAGCTTCATCAGGCGTTATACCTGCCGAGGGGGTCATAGAAAAAGTAAATAAAGTTTGTAAACTAGAAATAGACCTATAAGATGTACTAACACTTGCTAGTTTTTTATTACCCCTTACTAATTCTCTAGGTAATCTTGCAGAATCATCCCCTGCTAAAATACTACTAAGCACGCTTAACGCATAGGCATGCCTTATTTCTTGCTCATTAGTTGCAGAAACTAAAGTAGGCACTTGAAAGCCCATTAAAATAGCAGGTAATTTAGTATTACCTTTTATAGTTATGGTTCTTTTACCTATTTGTGGTATTTCTAGTTGTGGTGTAACCCTTTGTATTTCTTGTCTTGCATGCACTCCATAGTATTTTTGGGCTAAACGTTTTACTTCTTGCGGGTCAACATCGCCAACTACTACTAGCGTTGCATTATTAGGTGCATACCATCTTTCATACCAATTTTTTAAATCTTCTAACTGCCAGCTTTGTATATCTTCCATCCAACCTACTACTGGGTTTCTAGCAGGGCTACTCAAAAAAGCTACCGCTTTAAATTGTTCAAATAGCATACTGGCAGGCCTGTCATCTACTCGCCATCTACGTTCTTCGGCAACTACTTTTCTTTCTTTTTGAAATAGTGCATCGTCAAACACTAAATTTGCCATTCTGTCGGCTTCCATTTTCATTACTGTGGCAAGATGTTGTTTACCAACAATTTGAAAAAAGGCAGTAAAGTCAGAACTAACGAATGCATTCTCTCTACCACCCATTTTTAAAACTTTTTCAGAAAATTCGCCCATTTTAAAGTTTTCAGTACCTTTAAACATCATATGCTCTACCATATGAGAAATGCCTGTTATGCCGTTATGTTCATGCACAGAACCAACACGGTACCAAATTTGATGCACTACTATTGGAGAGCGATTATCTTCTTTAACTAAGATTTTCAGACCATTATCTAATTCAAAACTGGTTACTTTTGCGTAACTAGAAAAACTAAGCACTAATAATAATAGCAATATATTTACTTTTAACATTTTGTATCTCTTACATAAATGATTAATTGAACTATAGATCCTGCACTCTACATAACAACTTGATGCAGGATCAAGTATACAAGTATAATATATTAAAAATTAACCAAGGATTCAAAATGTTTAACTTTTTAAAAAAAAATAAAGAAGCAGAAATAACGCCAGAAAAGGTTAAAGAATCTTTTTTTACTAAATTAAAGAAAGGCTTAACTAAAACTAGACAAGGTTTTTCTGAGTCAATAGCCTCCTTGGTACTTGGTAAAAAAGAAATTGATGATGAACTGCTAGAAGAACTTGAAAGTATACTGCTTAGTGCTGATGTAGGCATAGAAGTAACAGAAAAAATAATTAATAACTTAACCCAACAAATAACTCGTAAAGATTTAAAAGACCCAGCAGCCCTTATAACTACTTTAAAAGAACAATTAAAAAATATTTTAATTCCAGTAGAAGTACCATTAATACCTGAATTAATCGACACTAAAACAACACCCTTTGTAATTTTGATGGTAGGCATAAATGGTGTAGGTAAAACCACTACCATAGGTAAATTAGCTAAAAAGTTTCAGCAAGATGGTAAAAAAGTAATGTTTGCCGCAGGCGATACTTTCAGAGCCGCCGCAGTAGAACAATTACAGGCTTGGGGTGAACGCAATAAAATACCCGTTATAGCACAAAGTACAGGTGCTGATTCTGCCGCGGTAATCTATGATGCAATTCAATCTGCCAAAGCAAAAAATATAGATATTTTAATTGCCGATACCGCAGGTAGGTTACATACTCAAGCTAATTTAATGGAAGAGCTGAAAAAAATTAAACGGGTTATTCAAAAAATAGACCCAAGTGCCCCACATGAAATAATGCTAACAATAGATGCTAGTACTGGGCAGAATGCTATAAATCAAGTACAACAATTTAATGAAGCCGTTGGCATAACAGGCTTAATAATAAGCAAGCTAGATGGTACTGCTAAAGGTGGTATTATTTATTCATTGGCAGAAAATACTAAAATACCAGTAAGGTTTATAGGTGTAGGCGAGGCAATTGATGACCTACGCATTTTTAATGCCCAAGAGTTTTCAGAAGCTTTATTTGAATGAAATTACCAGAAAGTAAAAATCCCAAATATATAAATGCTTTTAGAAAAGGTTATAAAATAGGCTTGCATAGTAAAGATCACATTATTGTTGTTCCCTCTTCAATAAAAAATGACTATGAACTATATTCTCATTTTCAAAAAGGTAAGCTACAAGCAGAAGACGAATTACAAGCTAGATTAGATAAGCAAACTCCAAAATGGAAACTACGCATAATATGGTGGGCGTTTATGATATTAGGAGGCATAGCAACTGGTGCTTCTATGATATATCAAAGTAAAGACTATAGAGAAACTGCAACAGAAGATGCAAACCCAAATATTCAGTTTGATTTAGACCAAGAGCTAACCTTGCTATCTAAAGAAGCAAGGTATGATTTAACCCTTTCACGACTAGAAAAAGCTGACCAAGTTATAATAGATACTACAATAAAACTAATTCCATCAAATATACACTTTAGTAATTACAATTTAAGCCACCAACAGCAAAATATAACAAGCATACTTAATTGGGATGAAATAATTCCTAGAAACATCAAACGCATTACATTTACTAGCTATGTAAATATAAGTAACCAAAAATTAACTATACAATGGATATATAAAAATCAACTTATACAAGAACAAACAATAAATACACAAGCAACCCAAAAAATCACTACACAATTACTACTTGCCAGAAAATGGGCAGGCGAATGGGTTATTCAAATTGTTAATAAAAACAATCAACCAATTTTTCGTCAAAACTTTAACTATATAAGATAAAAAATGAAATATTTATTATTAATTACAATTTTACTAGTAATAACAGGTTGTGCAACCAATCCACCAAAAAACACTCATGATAATATTTGCCAAATTTACAAACATGACAGAAGTTGGGAGAAAGCAGCCAAAGCATCTGCAAAAAAATGGGGAACACCAGAATATATATTAATGGCATTTGTGCATCAAGAATCTAGGTTTGTACATGACGCCAAGCCAAAAAGAAGATTTGCTTTAGGATTTATCCCTTTAGGCAGAAAGTCTTCTGCAGTAGGGTTTGCACAAGCATTAGATGGTACTTGGGATGATTATAGAAAAGCTACAGGAAATAGATTTGCTAAACGCACCAACATTAGAGATGCCTTAGATTTTATAGGTTGGTATAACTACCGCTCTTTTAGAAGAAACGGTATTAGTCGTAATGATGCTTTCAGATTATACCTAGCATACCATGAAGGTCATGGCGGATTTAGCCGAGGCACATACCGAGCAAAACCTTGGTTAATATCTGTTGCAAGAAAAGTGGAACGTAGGGCTAATAAATATAGGCAACAACTAAAAAATTGTTCTAGATACAAACCACTCAGAACAACAAGCCCTAGAACTAATAATACAATCGATAATAACAAAAACAACCCTTGCCAAGCTCCTTGGCCCTTTTGTTAGAATATAACTTAATACAATATCTTAAGCTTTATATACATAAAGCTATATTTATTTTATTGTAGAATACACTACAAGAATAGTACAAATAACAGTTTATTAGTAGGAAATATCATGCCCAATAAAAACATAATTATTACAGCCCTTTATCATTTTGTTAGGCTAGAAAATTTTGAACA
>CAZJWQ010000089.1:0-5662 GCA_964549645.1 uncultured Piscirickettsiaceae bacterium
ATGCTATACTAAATTTGCAGTTTATAAAAACCTCATACCTAAATCCTGCAAGTGATTGTGCATATATGGCGTAAGCTATTAATTCGTAGAGCAATTTTCATTCGAGTGGAATACTTATTGATATTCCCGAAGAATTAAAATTTGCTCTACGAATTAATAGCTTACGTCAGATGTGTGCAAGCACTTGCAGGATTTAGGTCATACTATATATAAAATAAAGGAGCAATTTTATGCAAATAAATATCAATGGGCATAATGTAGAAATTACTGAAGCACTAAAAGATTATATTAATAAAAAAATGGGTAAACTCAGCAGGCATTTTGATAATATCACCATAATTCATGCAATATTATCTGTAGACAAACAAAAACAAAAAGCAGAAGCAACGGTACATGTTTCTGGTAAGGACATATTTGCCGAACATACTGCAGAAAATATGTATGCATCAATTGACGGTTTAGTAGATAAACTTAACAGACAAGTTATTAAACATAAAGAAAAAATTGGTAGCCATAATAAAAAATCTGGTGGTATTAAAAATATGGTTTCCGAATTAGAAGAACAAGACTAAAAATATATCTGACAAACTATTTTAAAAGGGCTTTTTAGCCCTTTTTTATTAAGGCTATTATTATGGATAAAAAACCACCTTTTGCTGATGAAATTACAGTTTACGAACAGTTATCAGTTGCTATAGAAGAAAACAACACCAGCTATATCCAAAAAACAATAACTAACCTTGTACCTGAAGAAATTGCTGAAGTTCTTGAAGCTAGCCCACAAAAAGAAAGGCTACAACTGTGGTTACATATAAAACCAAATATACAAGGCTGTGTATTAGTACATACCAATGAAGAAGTAAGAAGCTACTTATTAGAACAATTAAATAAACACCAAATAGCTGAATTAATTAAAAATTTAGATACTGATGACATAACTGACATTGCCCAATCAATAACTAGCACTGAACGACAACACTTACTATCCAGCTTAACCAAGCAAAACAGGCAAGCTGTAGAAACTGCCCTAAGTTACCCAGAAGATACCGCAGGCGGGTTAATGAGTGCTGATTTTATCAACATTCGTTCTAACGTAAGCTTAGAGGCTGTATTAAGACTGTTAAAAAAAATTGCCCCTATACCAACTTCTACTACTGATTTATTTGTAAGCAATAGACAAGGCATTTACCAAGGCATATTACCTATAACCAAACTAATAACCCATGACCCACAAACTCTAGTATCTACAATAATGGAAACAAGACCTGCTATTAACGCAACTATCCATGAAACCAAAGTATCGCACATATTTGAAAAAAATGATTTAATCTCCACCGCCGTAATAGATGATAATAATTTAATACTTGGCAGAATAACTATTGATGATGTTGTTGATATAATTCGTGAAGAGTCTGAAAGAACTCAAATGTTAAGTGCAGGTTTAAATGAAGAAGATGACCTGTTTGCTCCGCCACTAAAATCAACCCAACGCCGAACTTTTTGGCTAGGGCTAAACTTACTAACTGCCTTTTTTGCCTCTACTATTATTAGCATATTTGAAGCGACCATTCAAGAAATTGTAGCTTTAGCAATACTAATGCCAATAGTTGCCAGCATGGGAGGTGTTGCAGGCACCCAAACAGCTATAATTGTAATAAGAGCCTTAGCAACAGGTAAATTATGTTTTCAAAATCGCCGGCAATTACTAATAAAAGAAGCTATGGTTGGTTTATTAAACGGTATACTTTGGGCAAGTGTAACAGGCATAGCAATTAGTATTATATTTAGTGATATATCATTAGGGTTAATATTTGCCGCCGCCATGTTAATTAACTTAATAATAGCCGCCTTAGCAGGAGCACTAATACCTATATTTTTAAACAAAATAAATGTTGACCCAGCACTAGCGGCAGGGCTAATGATAACAACTCTTACCGATACAATAGGTTTTTTTGTGTTTTTAGGTTTAGCTACAATTGTATTATTATAAAAAAATATGGATCTACAGATTGTTACCCTAGATGCCAACTTTATTCGGGGGTTAGAGTTTAACCCTAATCCTCGGATAGAGATTGGATGGTACAACGTGGTAAAACCTGACAGCTAAGCATAGCTGTAGGTTAATAATTACTTCCGCAAAATTATCCGCAAAATAAATAACTATTTATACTTTCCATCTAAGGCAACTAACTGTTATAATTAGCTTTAATAGATGTTTTAATCTGTAAAAATATCCGCAAAAAAATGTAAATAATACTCAAGGAAGCACTAGTTTTGGATTTTACGCCTTTATTACCTACTGATAGAAACGGCAATATTGATGCTAGCCTGCTTTGCATGGCTGAAGAGCTTTGTATTAAAAGTGCGCAGCTTACAGGCTCACTTTCCCCGCAAGTTATTGATAGCGTAAAAGATTTACTTAGAAAGGTAAACAGTTATTATTCTAACCAAATCGAGTCGGAGGGAACTCACCCTATCGATATAGATAGAGCGACACGAAAAAAATTTTCTAAAGACAGTAAAAAAAGCCGATTGCAAAAACTCTCTCTGGTGCATATAGAAGTGCAAAAAGAAATTGAAAATAATTTTTTTAAAAATAAAAACCCTTTCCACCGAAACTTTGTACTAGATGTACATTACAGGCTATATAGCCATGCTGATATGGTTAATTTTCTTTCGATAGAGGATAAAGAAAATAATGCTTTTATTCAGATGGTTCCAGGAGAATTACGTAAAAATGATGTTCAGGTAGGTGAACATATTGCTCCGCCTTTTACTGAGTTGCCTAGTTTTTTTGATAAATATGAACGGCACTACCAATTTGCAAACACTACAACACAGGCTAAAAAAGTAATTTTTGCTCTAGCCTCACACCATCGTTTAATGTGGATTCATCCCTTTATTGATGGTAATGGTCGAACCGCTAGATTAATATTGGATGGCATTTTTAAGCACATGAAACTAGAGGGTTACGGTTTGTGGAATATTTCTCGTGGACTAGCTCGTAATTCTGACGATTATAAACAGTATCTTGCGTTAGCTGATATGCCTAGACAAGGCGATTTAGACGGTAGAGGACAGTTATCTACAAAATATTTTATTGCTTATCTAAAGTTCATGCTAGAAACAGCATTGGATCAAGTAAATTTTATGAACCAAAATTTACAAATAAACTCGTTACATCAGCGAATAGAATCTTATATTAAACTTTCAAGAGAAGGTTTTTTAAACATAAAACCCTTGCCAAAATATTCCGAGCTATTATTTAAAGAGTTGTTATTAAGTGGTGAAGTGCCAAGGGGTAAAGTTATGAATATAATAAATAGTAAAAATAGAACCGCAACCAACCTAATAAAAGAATTAACGGAGCTAGATTTTATAGAATCTGACACACCTAAAGGCTTTATTCGCCTTAAATTTAACGCTCTTTTTGCTTCATATATCTTCCCTGAATTAATCCCAAAAAAATAACACTGCCGTTTCAGTTAAGTGACGGTTATTCTAAGGAACTCTCAAGAAACCCTGAACAATTCCAAATAGGGTTAGTGCCTTCAGGCATAGGTGCTAACCAGCCTAAGTTTCGCCACTTATGTTCTGGGCGATGAAAATCTGAACCAAGTGAAGCATAAAGCCCATGTCTTTTTGCTCTATCAGCCATGCCTATTTGCTCTGAACAAACTCTAGGCTGATTAACCACTTCTATAGCTTTACCACCTGCTTCTTTAAAATCTACAATCATTTTATTTAATTTATTAGCAGTAATTTTATAAACATGTGGGTGGGCAATAACTGCCACACCACCTGCTGTAGTTATCCAGCCAACTACTTCTGCTAAACTAGGCCAATTAACAGCAACATATAATGGGCGGCCTTGTTTTAAATATCTATTAAATGCTTGATTTTGGTCTTTTACAATTTTTTGAGTAATCATTTCTTGAGCAAAATGATTACGCCCTATCATGCCATCTTTTAACTTTGGTAAAATTTTTTCTAGTAAGCTACCAAATTTCTTTTTAGCTTTTTCATCAATAGCTAAAGCCCTATCTAAACGTAATTGCCAGTTATTTTGTAAGCCATTTTGTAAAATTTTATTATTAACATCCATATTTAAACCAACAATATGAATTGTTTTACCTTGCCACTGGCAAGATATTTCTACACCAGAAATTAACTTAATATTAGTTTGCAAAGCAAAAGGTAATGCCTTTACATAGCCTTTAGTGGTGTCATGATCTGTTATAGCTAAGTGAGTAATTTCATTTTTTAGTGCAAGGTTTATTAATTCTTCAGGGGTTAAGGAGCCGTCAGACATGGTAGTGTGGCAATGGAAATCAGCTTTAAATGTAGGCATCAAGGTATAGTTATTTATAATTATTTCTGCCTATTTTACTTCATTTATAGTAACATTATTTAAGGAAGAGCTTAACAACTGATTGAAATTCTGGCAACGCCAAGTTTTACACATCTAGGCAACATTTTGCAAGAATAGCTAGCTATTGTAAAAAATGTTAACGACGGTGTGAAAAACTTGGATAAGCCCCGTAGGGCGTGGCTTCTAGCCCATCACTTCGTCGTTATGTATTTTGACAATAGCCAGCTATTATCTGCAATACATGCCTAGAATTGATGGGCTAGAAGTTCACGCAGAATTTTAATCAGTTGTTAAGCTCTTCCTTAATACTTCTTAAAGAGAGCCGCTTAATAATGTACTATTCAATTTTTGCTTACGATGTTAAAAATAGCTTAGCGCTAAGAGCATCTGCTCGTACTGAACATATTGCACGATTAAAGCTATTAAACCAACAAGGTAAATTATTGTTAGCAGGACCCAACCCAGCCCCCACGCCTTCAACAGATAGTAATGATCCAGCACAAGCAGGGTTTACTGGTAGCTTAATTGTTGCAGAATTTAGCTCTTTAACGGCAGCTAAAAAGTGGGCTGACGAAGACCCTTATGTAATAGCTGGTGTTTATAAAAAAGTAGAAATAAAACCTTTTAAAAAAGTTTTTCCACCTAAATCCTGCAAGTGATTGTACATATAGAGTGCAAGATATTGATTTGTATAGTGATTTTAATTCGAGTAGAATACTTATTGATATTCTCGAAGAATTAAAATTCGCTATACGAATCAAGAGCTTGTGCTATATGTGTGCAAGCACTTGCAGGATTTAGGTTCCATAATTTAAGAGAAATATAATGTCAAATGTTACCTATCTTATACCTAAAAGAAACCAAAAACTTAGCCTATTAGCAACCGAGCCACTAGAATTAATGGGGGTAGAATTTATTGAAATACCACTATTAGGTTGGACATCTGCAGGTGACCCTATTCAAATGGAGCTAGATTACGATACCGTTTGTGTGCCTGATACTATGGTTAAAAAAGAAACTTTTGCCTTAAAAGTAAAAGGTAACTCTATGATTGATGAAGGTATTGAAGATGGAGATGTTGTAATTATTGAAAGACGTAACTCAGCAGAAAATGGCGAATCTGTAATAGTAAAAATAAACAATGAAGAAGTTACTATGAAAAAAATATATATTGAAAAAACAGGTGTTAGGTTACAACCAGCAAATAGTGAACTAAAACCAATTATACTAAAAAATGCCGATATTGAAATTTTAGGTATAGTAACTGGCATTTTACGCCAACCTGCTTAA
>CAZJWQ010000090.1:0-5643 GCA_964549645.1 uncultured Piscirickettsiaceae bacterium
AAACAGTCAGTTTCGGGTCACGTAATTGGTTCAATTATTGTTGGTGCAACGGTTAGATTAGCTTGTGGAGATAAAACTTATAATGCAGTGAGTAAAACAGACTATAACGGTGCTTTTAGTGTTGAAGATATTCCAGGTTATGTTGATCTGCAAACTTGTACATTACTGTCAACGGGTGGTAGAGGTAGTGATGGTAATGATTTTACTGGTTTAACACTTAAGGCTCCTTATAAGTTATTTGGTCAAGGTGATGAGGTGCTTGTTACGCCAACCACAACGCTACTTGCAAGATCAGATTATTTGGATTTAGACATGCTAGCTGCTAAAGCATCTGTGGCAACTTACTTAGGTTTGGATGTTTCTTATCTTTTAAAAAATCCTATAAAAAACTTAACTCTTGGGGTAATTAGTAAGCAAATTATAAAAGTTGCTTTAAAAAGAGATTCTGCTGGCAATCTAACTGATTTTTTAGATGTAGATGATGCTGGTGATTCATTAGATCATTTTGTATCAACCTTAGATATAACGGAGGAGCAAAGAGAGGAGCTTGTTGATTTATTAGCTGCGATTGGTCAGGCGACTGATGTGAATGATATCACCAAACAGGCAATTATTGGTAATGTGTACTCTAAGCTTAAACGAGCTTATAGGCAAGATGCTTATTTGTATATACAAAGAAAAAATCTAAAATTATTGGCTGAAAGAATCACAGAAGCCAATAAAAAAGAAGGGAAGTATAGAGCTGTTACAGGTCTGCATGTTCGAAAAGCTTTAATTGATTTAGGCATAACCCCTTCCTTTGTCGACGGAGAGCCAACAATACTTGAAGTTTCAATTACCGATAAGTTGAACTTAAGTGCAGTAGAGTTTGCAGTATTTTTAAATGCAAAAACTATTAATATTTCTCATATAGAAGATTTAATTTTATTTCACGTAGATAGTTCAGAGAAAATTTTAGGTGACGATAATGATAAAAGACGAACTTATTATACTTTTTCAGATATATCAAATGTTGCTAAGTTATTAGGCTTGGTTTCAGATAATTACAATGATAGAGTTAATGACTCCATTAATGCAGGAATTGCTTTATCTTTGGTAAACTTAGGTTTTGCAGAGGAAGGGCTGAAGCATTCTGTGAATACTATCTATGGCGATAATATTGCATTAGCTTCCCTTGATGATTTAGCTGAACGATTTGTTGAGTTGGGTAAAAAAGAGGAGGCCAAAAAAGCTTCTCTTAAAGTTTTTCACAAAACTAAAGAAAGGGTAGAGATTCTTGGTGCTGCTAATGCAACATTTGACGTATCTATTTGGCTTATTGATGTAATGCATAATCTTAATACTATTGGTGAATATGAACTTTCTGATGAAGTTATGAAGTATTTTTTAGAGCTGGCTTTAGAGGCTCAAGAGACCACAGCTAGTATACCTGCTTTTATTTATTCTAATTTAAATAGACATATTGAGGTGCTGTCTCACAAAGAGGCAATGAAAGGAAATTTAGTTAGGGCTAGAATGTATGCTAGGTTAGCGGCGGAAACATCGGTAAATATTTCAGTAGAGCCTTTTCTTGGTTTTATAGACATAACTCATATGGCGGTAAATCAAGGCTATAGGGCTGCGGTAAATGCAGGCTTTTTTGGTGAGCATCTTGCGGCAAGGATTGCTGCAGATAGAGCAGCTAGTCTCCCTGAAACTTTTAAACAATCTGGCATTATTGCAACGACGGATTGGTATAGATTAAAAATAATTCACAAAGGTCTTAGTGGTGATTTGGCTGGTGCATTAACTGATTTTAATAATATTAGGGCTATTGGAGGAAGAGAGGATATTAAAACTATTAAAAGCGTTAATCTACAAGCAGGATTTGCTGCCTTACTTTTTACAAATGGTAAAGAAGATGAGTTATTTAATATTTATGCAGATAAAAGCATTTTCTCCTCTGATAGAGAGCTTAGAAGTTTATCTAGACATATTGTTTCAGGTAGACACGGTGGTTGGGGACTTCCTACTCCTCTTAGAATTCAGTTGCTTAAAGGGGATGATAAGCTAGAAGAATATTTGGATAGATTTTTTGCTCTAATGGAGACTTGGGATATTAACTCCAGTAGAGACGCGCAGATGATTTATGCGGGTCTGAGTGATGAAGGTTATTTAGGTCTGGCTTCTCTATACATGAGCCTTAATAGACCAGAGAAGGCTGAATTAGTTTTGAGATCTGCTTTCGACAACGTTAATGCGATTTCTAGTTCTAGTTCTAGGATACAAGGTCTTATTAATATACTTAATAAAAGAGCAGAATTAGGTTTAATTAGCTCTTTAGAGGAATCTATTTTACTGAGTAGATTAAGTCATGCAGCCTTATCAGATGCAACAACTGATATTAGATTTATTGTTAAGGCGGCAAATTCCCATACAACATTTAATGAAAATGAACAGGCAAAAATACTATTAAATAAAGCCTATAGTTTGGTAGAAACAGAAATAGCAGGCGATTTAGATAATGTTCAGAATAGAGTTCTTTACTTAATTAGTAATGGCTCTTCTTTAAGAGGTAACTATTTTTCTGCTAGAGCATCCATCGCCTATGGATACTTTAAAGCAGGTGATGTTGTAAAAGCGAGAGAATTAGTTGCGGAAGCTTTGGCAAGTGTAAATACATTAGAGAAGACCGCGCAAAAATTTAAGTTATTAGTTCCTATTGCTTCATTCTATGGTTTGATAAATGATCTTGATTCAGCTAAAGCTGTAATTGCAGGAATTGGAACAGAGCGAGAAGTAGAAAATGCTCTTATTCAGGTAGCTCAATCTCTGAGTAGATTTGATGCATTTTCTACAACTGATGTTGCAAGTGTTGATTCCGATAATGACGGTAAACCAGACTTCTTTAATGCAGGTATTACTCAAGAGCAAATAGCTAAATCAGGTTTAGTTCTAGATGATGATATTGATAATGATGGCATTACTGATGATTTCGATGTATTACCTTACGATAAAATTAATTAATTGAAAGTGGTAAGAAACCTTTCTCTTGTTTATTTATTTTTTGTTATTAACTCGATAGAGGTTGTTATTGCAGACACTTTAGAATTATTAGTGATAACAGATAAAGAAGGACCCAATCATCGTGATCTTTCGGTTCAAAGAATAACAGCAGAAGATATTAAAAACACCAATACTGGTAATAAAGCAATTAGTTCTTTATTACTGGTTAATCCTAATGTTAAAGTCAAAGATGATTCTAAAAATTCAATGACTGCGGGGGAAATAACTCCTGGTAAAATTTCTATTAGTGGTAGTCTTTTTTATCAAAATAATATGACAATAGATGGTATATCTAATAATTCAGTTATTGATCCTGCTTCATCAAATAGATTTAATCTTTATGACGTTTCAGGTAATGAAAACAGATTTTTCATTGATGTCGATTTAATTGAAGAGATAAATGTTTATGATTCGGGCATTTCTGCTCGGCATGGTAACTTTTTAGGAGGTGTTATAGAAGTAAAAACTAAGAGGGTAAAGGACGATTTTTCGGCAAAAATTTCTTACAAAAAAACTAATAATAGTTTAACAAGCTTCCATATTCCTAATGTGAAAGCTAAGTCTTTTATTACCGCTGTCTCCGATAGCCACCAACCTATTTTTAAGAAAAGTTTTTATAATTTTTATGTGGGAACCCCTATTAATGACTCTAGTGGTTTACTTTTGCACTATAGTAAAAAAAAATCAATTATATCTGGAGGGTATTTTCAAGGGTTTAAAAATAAATATAGAAAAAATGAGAATATATTTATAAAACATAGTTACTATTTTGAAAATGATTCTATTCTTGATACGACATTGATGTATGCTCCGCATGAATCTACTCACTTTAGTAAATATGTTAAAAACTCTGAAGTACATAAAAAAAGTGGCGGAAGTTCAGTTAAATTTAATTATGAAAATAGCTTGTTAGGATGGGATGCTGTTACTTCTCTTGGAGTTAAAAAAAGCCAAAATTCTCGGGTGTCTAGTAACTCATATAAAGAATGGATAATTAGCCAAACAAAACCTTGGGGTGCTCTAAGGGAAAGTGCAGAAAATGCTTATTCAGCAGAAGGAGGTATAGGAACTATTGATAAGGATCATTTTGGGCTTGAACTTAACTTGGATCTTGAATCTTCTTTTAGAAGGCAATTTGGCATAAAGTATAAATTAAAGACAGGCCTAAGTTTAAGCTTTGATCAAGCAACTTACAATCGAAAGCATAATTTTTACTATAATACAAAGCCTGTGTTTGAGTCTAATCTAAATTGTAATGGTGATGTTGTGACCTGTATTCAAAATGAACAATATCTTTCTGAAAGACGAGTTTTCCAAAAAGAAAAATTAACGGTTGGCAAGAGAAAACTAGGTACTTATTTTGAAAGCAATATACATTATAAAAATTTAACAATTAAACCTGGTATTCGTCTAGATTATAATGATTTTATGAATAATATAGATGTCGCATATAGATTAAATGCTAAAGTTGATATTGCTGACAACTTGACTTTTTATGGTGGTCTTAATAGGTATTATGGAAGGTCGTTCTTAGGGTTTAAGTTACGAAAGGCAAGGCTTCCTTATTATGTAGAGTCAAGAGGAACGAGAAGAAATGTTTTACAGGATTGGACGCTAAGCGCAGATCAAGATTTAAACAAATATCAGTATAAAAACTTAAAAACTCCTTTTTCTAATGAGATCGTTTTTGGTGTTGCTTATGATGTGTTTAATACAAAATTTAATCTAAAGCGTGTTATGCGAGAATCTAAAAATCAATTCACAACTCGTCAAGATAAGTTTGCAGTTTTTACTAGGCCTGATGGCATAACCAAGGCTTACTATAAACCTAAAATAATTACAAATGAGGGTAAAACATCTCATCAAAATACAAGTTTAACTATCAATTCAGTGAGGCCTTTCAACCTCAGGTTTGCCGATGTAAGCTATTCTTTTTCAACTTCTTGGCAATTACAAGAGTCTAATTTCTTTAATTACAACAGTAGTGTAGAGGGTGGGAAAAGAAGTACTATTCCGTTAGTTTATTTTAATAACGAATTTGTAGACTTAAAGGATATACAAAATAATATTATTCCTCAAGTCTATAGTCTTAGCCTGAATTTAAAGTTTGCTCCTATTTCTTTTTTTGGTCTGTCATCTGAAATTAGGCTCAATAACATGCTTACTTATAATGCCACTTTTTCTAGTATTTTGCCAAGCCCTAGTGGAAGTACGCGAATTTATAGAGAAGTTTTTCCTGACGGTTCTGAAGAACACCACGAGGTTTTACTTTATGAAAAGGTTAACTTTCCTAGTATTTTTAAATATAACATAAATTTAAGCTTTGATTTTGCACTGCCAAGACAAAATCATCTTATTGTAAACATTGAAGTAGATAATGTTTTTGATGAAGTTCAAACAGTTGGAAATGACCGAAATAACTTTAGACTAGGTCGGCAGTTTTGGCTTAATGTACAATATAGATTCTAAAGTAAAAATGTAATTGGAGTAGTGTAATCCCCCCATTTATAAACGGACATCTTCTTGTGAGTCAACTAATTCAGGTGTTAAGAGTAAATAGAACTGTCCGGATAATTAACACGACATCTGTCCGCTTTT
>CAZJWQ010000091.1:0-5625 GCA_964549645.1 uncultured Piscirickettsiaceae bacterium
AAAGTTTGGGTGCCGTAATTGAGTTTTATATCTCGTAAAAATAAATTTGCCATATGGATGCCTCTAAAAGCCTAAGTATGATTTAGGGAATGCAGAAAATAGTGCATTTTACACCAAAAAAGGAGGAGAATAGCATGCTATTTGACGAGTTTTTTGGTGGAAAATGTGCTGTTTTATGCGTTTCATAAATTGTACTTAGGTTTTTAGAGGCGTCCATATATGCTTTATGTGAAGATTGAAATTATGGCTATTATAGCAAAGAGCTATTAATGCTATTGAGTTATTAAGTTCTGTAATTCATAAATTTATAAAAAAGAGAAAGGTTTTGAGCGTTATATTTTTAGCTATAGATTTGGAGTCAAAAAATAAATTAGATTAATTAAGAGGCTGGATTATTATTGAATATAAAAAAAGGCAATCTAACATAAGGGCACCTCTAAAAACCTAAGTGTGATTTATGGAATGTAGAAAATAGTGCATTTTTTACCCAAAAAGGAGGTGAATAGTGTGCTATTGACCGAGTTTTTGGGTGAAAAAGGCGCTGTTTTATGCATTTCATAAATTGTGCTTAGGTTTTTAGAGGTGCCCATAAGCTAGACAGCCCTTTTTATTTATTAAAAGCTTATTTAATTATGCTTTTGAACAATGCTAATTACACGTTCATGTGTATCAGTGTCCATTAAAGTTTTTATTGGGATAAACTTATAGTTAAAGTTATTTTCTTTTACTATAGGTAATACTTGCCCATTAGATAAACTAGAGCTAAGACCCATAGTTAAAAGTTCTTTGTGCAGGTCTGCATCTTTAGTAATATAGTTAAATAAAGCTAACTCGGCTTTAGTAGCACCTTTTTTAACAGCTACTGGGTAAGGGAATGCAAAAGCACCATCTTCAGGCCACATAACAGCTAGTTTACCATCAGCAATAGCTTTAAGAACTCTTTTACTGGTTAATGTAGCTACTCCAATTTCAAATTTTCCTTCTAATAAAGCTTTAGAAATATCTTCATTTTTTAAAGGTCTAATAGCATCAGTGCTTTTTGATTTTAGATTAGGTATATTAGCACTTTTGATTATTTCTTCAAATTTCTCAGCACCTACTGTATGGTATAGAGATACTAAGGTCCTAACTGCATAACATCCTCTACCAGGAAGAGCTATTTTACCTGGAAAGTCAGCTAAAGCTGCCCAGGTTGTAGGGATATAGTCTTCTTGTATTAACTTAGGATTATATAAAATAACCATTGTTTCAAAAAACGGAAAATGCATCTGCCCTTTAGGATCGTTAAATGCAGATAATTCATCTCTAAGATCTAAATGATTTGGCATTACTTTCATTAAATCACGGCTATTATTAAGATGTTTAAAAATGTCTCTTCCAGGAGGTAATTCGCCTGTTCTGCCGTATGACATTAATACACTATGATTAAGCTCACCTGCTTTAACACTGTCATTAAGGGCTTTAGAGAAACCGCTAGATCTTTTCATGTAGATACTAACTGTATGTCCTGTTTTATCAGTAAAATCTTTGTTAATAAAGCTTTGAGTGTCTTTTCTTAACGGGCTAGGAAAATGCACGAACAATGTTGTTTGTTGGCTGGCAGAAGCTTCTTTATGACCATCAGGCCCATGAGCTGTTACGCTATGGCTTGCAAGCATCAGCATACTAGCTGATAACCCTAAAGCAGTAATTTTACTTAATTTTTTTAACATGATTAATTCCTTTTTCTCTCTAAATACTTTTTAGTATGGTTTTTATTATCAAATGACAGTGATAATCTTTTGAGATATTAGCATAAAGTTTTTTATAAGCAAGTTTAATTTTTTTATTTGCAATAAATAGAGTTTAATAATAGGTTGTAGCTATAGCATCAGTAAATATAATTAATTTTACTAATGGTTGTCTCTGGCATAGAATAGTGATTAAGGAGCCCTTGAATAACTAACGTGAATTCTGGCAACGCCAAGTTTACAGCATCAAGGCATCATTTCGCAGTGCTATCTAGATACCACAAGAAATGATAACGCAGAGGCTGTAAACTTGGCTAAGCCCCGAAGGGTGGGCCTTCTAGCTAGTCACTTCGTCGTTATGATTTTTGACAATGGAATAACCATTGCCTGCAAGCCATGCCTAGAATTGATCAGCTAGAAGACCCACAGAATTTCATGTTAGTTATTCAGGGGCTCCTTAACATAAAAAGGAGAAAATAATATGTTAACGTTAAAAGATTCAACCAATAAAAATGTACCTAGTGTTACTTGGTCAACCAGAGTAAATAATGAATGGCTAAATGTTAATAGCGATGATATTTTTAAAAATAAAACTGTTGTTGTATTTTCTTTGCCTGGAGCTTTTACACCAACTTGCTCATCTAGTCATTTACCTAGATACAACGAACTTGCAGCTGTATTGAAAAGTAATGGGGTTGATGAAATATTATGCGTTTCTGTAAATGATACTTTTGTAATGAACTCTTGGGCAGAAGACCAAGAAGCTAATAATTTAACTATGATTCCAGATGGCAATGGTGAATTTACTGATGGGATGGGGTTATTAGTTGATAAGTCTGACATAGGTTTTGGCAAAAGATCTTGGCGTTATTCGATGTTAGTAAAAAATGGTGTTATTGAAAAAATGTTTATTGAAGCAGATGTAGAAGGAGACCCTTTTGAGGTGTCTGATGCGGATACTATGTTAGATTACATAAATCCACAGGCTAAAAAACCATCCGTGGCAACAATTTTAACTAAGCCTACCTGCCCATTTTGTAAAAAAGCAAAAGAGGAATTAACTCAAGCAGGTATTAGTTATGAAGAAATTACTATTAGTAATAAAAATATTACTTCTAAAACTTTAAGAGCCATAGCTAATGCTGAAACTGTTCCGCAAGTTTTTATTAATGGTAAGTATATAGGTGGTTCTAAAGAGCTTAGTGCTTATTTGCAAGAATAAAACGGAGAGTATTTAAGATACTGTCTTAAAAACCCCTACTTTAATAATGCGGTGGGGGAGTTTCTTCATCTAGTGTTTTTAGGTAATTATTTTCATTTTGCTTAATACTTTTTAAAGCCGTAAACAGTATATTTACTTGTTGTGTTAATTCTAATAAATCTTGTTGTTGTATAGATAAGGTTTTATTAAGTGTTTCTATAGTTTGTTCTTGGTAGCTTAATTTTATTTCTAAATTTTCTATTTTTATTTCATTGGTTAGTTTTGTAGCCATGCTAGTTTTCCATAATTTGCGGTTTTTATAAGCTCTACTCTGTCTGCTATATTATTTTGTAATATTATATTGGTAGTGTATAGTTCATCACGCCTAAAATAGTGGCATTCTACTATGTCATTTTGGTCGAGTATTTGCATTAACTCTGTTAGTTTTTCTATATTGTCCATTCTATAGCCATTTATTGCTATTATTTCATCGCCTGATGCAATACCTGCTTTAGATAGGCTTTGTTCATTCCATACTTGGGCAACTTTAATGCTTTTATTTTGGCTGTTAGTTAAGTTAGCCCCTAGTTGAATTGATGTTATTTGGGTTTTGCTAGTTCCGCCTAAATCTTTTAAATCATTGGCAGGGCGTAGGGTAAATTCAATGCCAAAAGGTTCAAATAAAGAGATAAAATCAAGATCTTGTGTGCCGTATAGATATTTTTTGAAAAACTCTGTAAAGTCAATGCCTGTTACTTGTGAGCATATTTTTTCTATGGCAAACTCTGGTAACCCTTTATTTTTCAAGCCATAATTTTGCCATAAATTTAAGAGTATATTATTTAGAGATTGTTTATTATTGGTTTTTGCTCTAATAGTTAAATCTAAACCAAGGGCAATTAAACTACCTTTGGTATAGTAGCTAATAATTGAATTAACGGCATTTTCATCTTGTTGGTAAAACTTTGTCCAAGTTAACCAGCTAGATTCTGCAACACTTTGTTGAAAGCGACCAGGCATACGGTAAACTCTGGTCATCTCTTTGGCGAGTCTATCTAAATATTGATCTGAGTTTATTATGTTGGCATGGTTAAGAAATAAGCCATCATAAAATGATGTTATACCTTCAAACCACCAAAGTTGATTAGTGTAGACAGGTTTATCTAGTTTTGCATTTTGATACACTTGTGGTTTTATACGTTTTACATTCCAACTATGAAAGTACTCGTGTGAACATAGTTCTAAAAAATTTAAATATTTATCTGCTGGATGTTGGGTATTTAAATAGGGTAAATTATTTCTAGAACATAGTAGGGCGGTAGAGTTGGTATGTTCTAAACCGCCGTAACCATCTTCAGTAATCATTATTTGAAATAAATATTCTTTAAATGGGTATGGTTGTTTAAATAGTTTTAATTCTACTTCACAAATAGCGATTAGGTCTTTAATTAGCCTTTTTTCATCTAGTTTTGAGCTTTCAATTTTACCTGTTAAAACTACTTTATGTGGTAGGTTGCAGGCATTAAATGTCAGTTCAATAAATGTACCTATTGCAACAGGATATTCAATTAAATCTTGGTAATTATTAGCTTGATACTGCCCAAAACCTTCGGTATTTATTTGTACTGCTGGTAAAGTGGTGGCTACTTTCCAATGGTGCTCTTCTGTAAAGTTAGACGCTTCAATTAATACAGAGCATAAATGATCTTCTTGCCCTATTACTTGCATAAATACTGATGTAGGGTTAAAAAAGGCATGATGGTGGTCAAATATTGAACCCCTAACAGATAAATCCCAAGCATATACTTGATATTCGACAATAATACTTTGATTAGTTTTTTCTATTTGCCATATTGATGTTTCTAATGGAGTTATAGTAAGGTTGGTACCTGTAATGGTTTGTGCAGTTATTTTATTTAGGTGTTTAGAAAAGTCTCTAATTAAATAACTACCAGGTATCCATTTAGGTAAGCTAAGCTGTTGCCCATTAGGGTTGGGGTTTGTAATTTGAATTGATACTTCAAATATATGTTGATGGGGCTTATTGGCAGAAATTGTATATTGAATTGTTGTTTGCATGGTTATAGTGTTTATTTATAGTTTTTGAATTAATTTATAAGATTTTTGTTCTAATTCTTTAATTAAGGTTGCGGCAATATTTTCTGCGGTTGGTATTGTGTTTGGATCTTCAGCAGGGAATTGCTTGCTTCTAGTGTTAGATTGAAATGGTGGTAAGTGTGCTAGATAGCAATTTAATTTTTGGCTAGACTCTATTGCTAAGGTTTGAATTAATTGTTCTAAACCTGCTTTTGCAACACCATAAGCTCCATAATATGCAGGCTTATCTTTTATACTTTTATCTAAAATAGCTATTAGTTTTGCATTTTTAGTATTGTAAAGTAAGTTTAAACACATTTGAATTAAATGGAAATTAGCATTAAGGTTGGTTTGTATAACTTCATACCATTGCTTAATTTCAAAATGTTCTATAGGCGTGCAAGCTGGTAAAATAGCGGTATTTAAAAACACAGCATCAAGTTGGCTAAATTCTTTTAAAATATTTTGCTTTACATCTTGGTAGTCATCTATATTAGCCCCTAGTAAATCCATTGGTATAAGAGCAACTTGGCAAGTATAGTTTTGAGTTAAGTCATCATAAAGATTATTTAAAGTAATAAGATCTTTGTCTAATAG
>CAZJWQ010000092.1:0-5594 GCA_964549645.1 uncultured Piscirickettsiaceae bacterium
TGCTTAACCATTCCATCTTCGTTTATGCCTTTTTAATAGTTTATGGGTTATTTTAACCTAACATTGCAAGTAATCCTTTAAAAAAGTATAATGCCCTGCTCTTTTTTACAAAATAAATAAAATATAACAATAATTAAATATTGCTTGAGGTCACCCCACTATGGTTCGCAAACTATACGACAAAACTAAAGAACACTCTAGTTGTGGTGTAGGGTTTATTACCCGTAAGTCAGGTGAACAAAGTCATGAAACTTTATTGTTATCACATAGAGCTTTATGCGAAATACCGCACAGAGGTGGGATGAGTGCTGAAGGTATTGGTGATGGTGCAGGGGTAAACTTTGATTTATCGGTTAATTTTTATCGCTATCTTACTGGTATAAAGCAATTGCAAGCAGGAGAATATGGTGTTGCAAATTTTTTCTTTCCTTGTTATTCTGCCAGCAATAAAAAAGCAGTTGAAAAAACCTGTAAAGATTTAATTGAAAAATATTTAACGCAAAGAAATATAATAATTCATTCTTGGCGTGATTTACCTATAAATAAAGCCGCATTAAATAAAGCTAGTAATAAAGTACAACCAGTTATTAGGCAAGTTATATTTTTGCGTCCAACCGCAATTAATTGTTGGAATGCTTTTGAAAGCTTAGTTTCTGAAGCACTGATTGAAATTGAAGAACACGCTTTTAATGAATGCCAATATAAAGGTTTATACCCTTTATCAATGAGCACTCGTACTCAGGTTTATAAGTCACGTTTAAATTCATGGGAAGTAATTCCATATTTTAAAGATCTATCTCATCCTCAGCATCATATAAGTTCACTATTTTTTCATACGCGTTTTTCTACTAATACCGCACCAAACCCAATGTTTGCCCAACCATTTAGGCGTATGGCACATAATGGCGAATTAAATACAGATAGAAAAAATCGTTTATCAGAAGATGCTATAGCTCGTCAAAGTGGTAAAACAGTTATATTCCCACCAGGTCAGTCAGATTCTGCCCGTTTAGATCAAACTTTAGACCGTAGAATTAGAGAAGATAAATTAGAAATTGATAAAGCAATTTTAGCTATGATGCCCCCTGCCTGGGAAAATGATTTTCATTATTCGCAACCAGTAAGAGATATGTTGGAGTATTTTAGCCTGTATGAAGAAAAAAATGATGGACCCGCTGCTATTATTTTTTATGATGGCAATAAAATAGGAGCAAGATTAGATAGGCTAGGTTTACGCCCATTACGTCTAGAAGAAACACAAGATTACTTAACTGTAGCCAGTGAAGCAGGGCAATTTAACTTTTCGCCAAATGAGGTAATTCGCCGTAGTCGTATTGAAGCAGGTGGCATGGTTATGTTTAACCATGAAACCCAAGAATTATTAGAAACAGATGAAATATTAATTAGAATGGCAGCAGAGCAGGACTATAGCACCTTAGTTAATAAAGCTCGTATAACCCTAAATGACTTACCTACCGAAAATTTAGCAGAATTTACTAATAATTCAGAATTTAAAGTTTCTGCTCGCCATGTTGGTTACAGCATGAACCAAGAAAGCTTTAAATTCTTACTTGACCCAATGTTACAAACTGGTGCTGAGAAGATTTTTGCCATGGGTTATGGGTTAGCTCCAAATGCTCTAACCGATGACGAAGGCGGTATGTCTCGTTATTTTAGCCAAAGATTTGCACAAGTAACCAACCCACCACTAGATTCAATCCGTGAATCAGACGGCATGACATTAAGAGTATCTTTAGGTGGAAAACCCTATTTTAGTGATACTAACTGCCCACAAGTTACTCTTAATTCACCTGTTTTACAACCACAACAATTAATGCAAATTGAAAAAGCTGCGCTAGCAGGTATATTAAATGTTAAAACAGTAAATACATTATTTGCTGTTAATTTTGAAAATGAACAAACCAATCAAAAAAACCTATTAAAAGCTTTAGATATGGTTTGTGAACAAGTAGAAAAATTAGCTAAAGATAATGTAGGTATTATTATTTTAAGCGATAAAAATATCAGTAAAACCCATGCCGCCCTACCTGCATTGTTAACTATTTCGGCAGTTAATCAACGGTTGATAAAGTCGGGGCTTAGGTTTAACTCCAGCATAGTTTACCTAACAGGGCAAGCTTGTAGTACACATGATGTAGCAACTCTTCTTGGTTTTGGTGCCTCGGCAATTTGCCCTTTAACAGTACTTAACCGTGCAACAGAATTTTCAGATTCATATGAAAAAGTAGCAATAGCATTAAACAGTTTTCAAAAAGCTGTTGAAAAAGCCCTAATGAAAACTATGGGTAAATTTGGTTTATGCACAGTAGAAAGTTATATTGGTGGAGAATTCTTTGAAGCTAATTTTATTGATACTCTTGACCCAATATTACAAAAAATATTCCCCAATATTAACTCACCAGTTGGTGGGGCAGGCTTTAATGAAATAGCAGCAAGTGCGCTTAATTGGCATAAAGCCATGCTAGACATTAAAGATGTTAAAGACATTCCACTACTAGGCTTATTTAAAGAACGCTCTGATGGCGCAGGGCATAATTTTGGTAACTTAGCTGTGCGCGGTTTTGGTGAAATGACTGATGAAAAAATAACTTTTGCAGATGAAGATCCAGAAGAAGGTTCTGATGAACAATTAAGTATATTGCCAACTGATGACAGTTATCGTAATGAAAGTTATAAAAAGCGTACCCCTGCACAAATAGATAAGCATAAAATAACTACAGCCTATACAAATTTTTGTAAAACTCTATACCAAGAAAGAGATGCAAGACCTTCTGCAATAAGAGATGTACTAGCTACCCCAGTTAGTTTACTTGGCTGTACAACACAAGCAGAATTTACTAAAGCACTAAGTTCTTTTCATCTATTAGGTAATGCTAGTTATGCAATTCAAGGTCTAACCATTGCTAATGTAGAAAAAGATATTTTTAAACTATCCTTATCAGCAGCTAACCACCAGCGTAATACAGCTTTTGCACAAGCTCTAAGCAAAATTTTTGCCAAGCAAATAACTATAAAAATTATTGATACAGGTTTACTTATTACAACTAACCATGCAACTACTAGCCAATTTTTTAGTAATATAGTAATAGTTCCAAAGCCATTAAAACTTAGCCAAATTCAACCAGCCCATGAAATAACTGCCAGTTTTGCATCAGGAGCTATGAGCCATGGGGCTTTAGTAGCCCAAGCCCATGAAGCAGTTGCTTGGGGTACTAACATGGTTGGTGCTATGAGTAATTCAGGTGAAGGTGGTGAAAACTCCAAACGATATAACACCATAAAATCAAGCAGAATTAAACAATTTGCTTCAGGTCGTTTTGGTATTTGGACAGGTTATTTAGCAGACCCAAATTTAGAAGAAATAGAAATAAAATTAGCTCAAGGGGCAAAACCAGGCGAAGGTGGTCAATTACCCTCGCCAAAAGTAACAGTTGAAATTGCTGCCGCTCGTGGTGGAACCCCAGGTGTAGAACTTGTTTCACCTCCACCACATCACGACACCTACTCAATTGAAGATTTAGGCCAACTTATTCACGATGCAAAAGCTGCCAGAGTAAGAGTAGTTGTTAAACTAGTCTCATCAGAAGGTATAGGTACTATTGCAGTAGGTGTTGCCAAAGCAGGTGCCGATTTAATAAATATTGCAGGTAGCACAGGTGGTACAGGTGCTGCCCAAGTAACTAGCTTAAAACATAGTGGTAGAGTAGCAGAAATTGGTATAGCTGAAGTACATCAAGCATTATCAGCAAACGGTTTACGTGACAAAGTTATTTTACGCTGTTCTAATGCTCACCAAACAGGTTTAGATATAATTAAATCAGCCATGTTAGGTGGAGATTCTTTTGAATTTGGTACTACCGCTTTAATGATGTTACGTTGTGTAATGGCAAAAAATTGCCATATAAAATGCCCAGCAGGTTTAACTACTAACCCAGAAGTTTATGATGGAGACCCAAGAGCCTTAGCACAATACTATATTAACCTAGCCCACGAAGTTAGAGAATTATTAGCTAAAATAGGTTTTAAAAATTTGCGTGAAATTCGTGGTCGCTCAGATTTACTGCACCTAATTAATCATAAAAGTATATCAGGTCGTTTAGATATGACACAAATGTTAGCTTGTGTTAAAGAGCTAACAATAGATAAACCTGTTTACCTAGAAGCCAGCTTTGCAGCAGATGACAGCTTCCTTAAACAGTTTAAGAAACAGTTTTTTAAACTAACCCAAAAACATAAACACATAGCTATTAATGGTGGCGAATTAGGTAGTCGTAATAAAACTACTGGCGGGCAATTCTCGGTAGATATAGAAAGATTTTTAAATTATGAACTAACGCCAGCACAAGTAAAGCAACACCCAGCAGTACAAATATTAAACAAAGGGCGTAAAGTTTTAGAAAAAGGTACTGTAACAATTAGCACTACCCATGCTGCAGGGCAAAGTTTTGGGGCTTTTAACAATACAGGTATTACTCTAGTACATACAGGTACTTGTAATGATGGGGTTGGTAAAGCTCAATCGGGTGGTGTAATAGTAGTTTGTAGCCCAGGAGGCGGTTGCTCATCATCTAGAGGAAACTCCTTAATTGGTAACTTTGCTTTATTTGGTGCATCAGGCGGTAAGCTTTATGTAGCAGGGCAAGCAGGTGATAGGTTTGGAGTACGTAATTCAGGAGCTATTGCAGTAGTTGAAGGGGTTGGTGATTTTTGTGCAGAATATATGACCAATGGTAGCATAGTAAATATAGGCAACTATGGTAAAGGTTTTGGCAATGGTATGAGTGGCGGAACCGCCTACCAATATGATCCAGGTGGTAAAATACAAACTAATTGCTCACAAGACTCAGTAATAGTTTTAGCTTTAAGCGCTGAAAATGACTTTATACTTGGGCAACGTCAAGCAGTATATCGACACTTAGAAGAGCATTTTATACGCACAGGCTCACCAAGAACTGAAAAGTTACTAGCAAATTGGCAAAATGAAATTAAAAATTTCTTTGTAATTATGCCAAAAGCACTATATAACTTCCATACTGCTGAAAAAATTATAAAACTACGCACACGCAAGCAAATGATAGAAGAGCTAAGTATTTCTAGTAGTGAAACTAGCCTAAAAACATTAAAAAATGCTTACGAAAGCAATCAGCCATTATTTAATGGTGAAGTTCCAAATTTTGGTGACTGTGATAGTCAGTTAATTTGTGAATATATTAATAATACAGTTATTTTGCATAAAGCAATTGAACAAACCCAAAAAACAACCAACTTACAAGTTGATGCCTACGCCAAAAATTTAATAATAACTTTAGACAGAAAATTAACAGAACAGCTAACAAAAGATGCCAAAGAAGTTATTAACCAATATGACGATGAAATTTTGGCAATGTTACTAGCTCATAAACGAGTTAATGACTACAAAACTTCATTAAAATTACGTGAAGTCTATGATACCCAAGCATTTGGTACTACAGTATGGATAATATCACGTGATAGAATTAACAATAAAGCATTAGCAAATAGTGGCTATGAACCATTGAACATGAAACTAGCTAGGCACTATATTAGTGTTTTAA
>CAZJWQ010000093.1:0-5559 GCA_964549645.1 uncultured Piscirickettsiaceae bacterium
CTTGTATAACCCTAATCTGCAGATAGCTACCGAAGGTCTCTAAATTGGATATATAGTGCTAGCCCTTGTTTGCTAGGCGTTTGCAAAAAATCTTAGCTTCACCCAGCGGTTAAGCGGGCATTTTTTGTGAATGCCTAGCGAATAAGGGCTAGTGCTAGATACCAATCCTCTATTTGCGGATTAGGGTATAATAACCTACTATGAAAAAAAACTCTAAAAACACCAATAAACAACCCCTTATTCAGGCTGTAGATATTTACCATAAATATGATAACAAACAAATTTTATCCAATGTATCTTTTTCTATTTATCCTAATGAAGTTGTAACTTTAATCGGCCCAAATGGAGCAGGTAAATCTACTCTACTTAAAATTTTACTGTCCTTTACCAAACCAGATAAAGGCAGTATAAATAAAAAAGCAAATTTAACTATAGGCTTTATGCCACAAAAAATGTATATAGACAGTTCTTTACCACTAACTGTAGAAAGATTTTTACAACTAGCAATTAATAACGATTTCTTTAAAAAGATATTTACTAAATCTAATAATAATGAGCAAAAAATAACACATACTTTGATTGAATTAGATATTTTATATTTAAAAAAACAACAATTAAGAAGCCTTTCAGGCGGTGAATTTCAAAGAGTTTTACTCGCCAGAGCAATTATAAAAAAACCACAATTACTTATTTTAGATGAACCTGTGCAAGGTGTAGACGTGCAAGGGCAAACAGAGCTATACCATCTAATAAATAATGTAAAAGATCGCTTAAAGTGTGGTGTGTTAATGGTTAGCCATGACCTACATATTGTAATGAAAAGCACTAATAAAGTGCTTTGCCTGAATAATCACCTTTGTTGCTCAGGATCACCAAGCTTAGTTTCTGCACATAGTGATTTTAAAAAAATGTTTGGCTCGGGCTTTGAAGAAGTAGCTATTTATGAGCATCAGCATAATACCAACAAATGTGAACACACTCATGGATAAAAGAAATGCTTGATCTTATCTTAAACCCACCAATGTTTTTAACTATGGCATTAATTGGCGGGCTATTAGTTGCCACCATATCATCGCCACTTGGGGTGTTTATGGTATGGCAAAAACAATCATATTTTGGGGCAACCCTAGCCCATTCTGCTTTATTAGGCGTAAGCTTAGGTTTATTACTTGATATAAACCCTACTTTTGCAGTTATTTTTATATCAATAAGCATAGGGTTTCTACTGTTTTTTTTAGATCAAAAAAGCTTACTATCGACCGATACACTATTAGGTATTTTGGCACACAGTAGTTTAGCTTTTGGGCTTATAATTCTTAGTTTACAACCAAATATGCAAGTTGATTTAATGAGCTTTTTATTTGGGGATATTTTAAGCATTAATCAACTAGACCTCATTCTACTTAGTTCATTATTAGTTATAGTTTTACTATTTTTTGCCAAGTTTTGGAACCAACTTTTAAACTTAACCCTAAATAAAGAACTGGCAGCAGTTGATGGCATTAATACTAAAAATATACAATTAGGTTACATTTTATTACTATCACTACTTATTGCATTAGCTATAAAAATAGTAGGTATTTTACTAATAACATCCTTATTAATCATACCAGCCGCCGCCGCCCATAGGCTATCAAAAACACCCGAACAAATGCTAGGATTTGCTTTATTTTTTGGTATTATTTCTGTTATAGCAGGATTATTTGCATCACTAACACTAGACACACCCACCGGACCAAGTATTGTGATGAGTGCTACAATAATATTTTTATTAACTTTATTAAAAAAGTAATAATTAATTATTTTTTATATTTACAATCTTTACAAATAGCTGTAATATACGCATCGTTAAGCATACACCCTAATCCTCGAAGTAGAGATTGGATATAGTGCTAGCCCTTATTTGCTAGGTGTTTGCAAAAAATCTTAGCTTCACCATTGGTTAAGCGGGCATTTTTTGTGAATGCCTAGAGAATAAGGGCTAGTGCTAGATGCCAATTCTCTATTCGGAGATTAGGGATAATACGGTGACGTGGCCGAGAGGCTGAAGGCGCTCCCCTGCTAAGGGAGTATCGGGTTTATCCCCGATCGAGAGTTCGAATCTCTCCGTCACCGCCACATTCATATATCAGCCCGTATCATACGTCCTTTTTTGTACTCTCAATTTAATAAAATCAATAGCTTAGTGAATTATACGCAATTATACTGTATTATTCATACCATACAATACTGAAATAAATGGCGGTAAATATGGCGGTAAAAATAATTTACCTCCATTGGTGGTAAAAATTTACCGCCACTTAACGCCAAACTTACGGGGTAATGGGCTATGGCGAATGGTTTAACTGATACAGCAATCAAAAAAACAAAAGCAACAGGTAAAATACAAAAGTTAAATGATGGGGAGGGTTTAAGGTTAGAAATAACCAAGGCAGGAACTAAAGTTTTTAAGTATCGTTTTTCTATTGGTGGTAAGCGTTCAGATTTTGTTATTGGAAAATATCCGAGCATTAGCCTTGCACAGGCAAGAATTAAACGAGATAAAGCCAAAGCCTTGTTGATTGATGGCATTAACCCTAACGACCATAAAAAAGAACAGCAGCAGGCTAAACAATTAGAGCAGCAATATAAAACAGAAAAATTAAACCGCATGACTTTTGGCGTATTGTTTAACGAATGGTACAACCACAATTTAGCAAGTTGGAAGCCTGAACATTCCAAAGACCTACACCAACGGGCAACTAAGCACCTACTACCCAAACTTAAAGCCATGCCACTGGAAGAAATCAACCCCATGCTAATGATTGAGGTATTAAAAGAGATTGAAGCTAAGGGCAGGCTAGAAACAACCAACATAATTAAAAATATAGCTAGTAGAGTATTTCGCTATGGTGTGGGAATGGGGCATTGTGAAACTAACCCCGCTGGTGACTTACCTAATGACATATTTAAAAAGCAAACTAAAAAACAAATGCCCCATACCACCAAGCCAAAAGAGTTAGCCCAAATACTGAGGGCTATTGATGAATACATTGGCGATATTAGCACCAAGAAAGCTTTAGAACTTGCCCCTTATGTTTTTCTTAGACCTAAAGAGCTATCTAGCATTAAATGGGAGTATATCGACTTAGCAAAGAAAACAATCGAGATACCACCCGAACAAATGAAAAAGAAACGCCCCCACCTAGTACCAATATCTAGCAAGGTATTAGAAATAATTGAATTTATGACCCCACTAACTGGCGATGATATTTATTTATTCACCAGTCCACGCAATAAAAAACGCCCAATAAATGAACAAACCCTAAACCCTGCATTGCATAGGTTAGGTTTTAAAGGTATTCAAACAATTCACGGTTTTAGGCATACAGCAAGCACCATGTTAAATGAAATGGGTTACAACGGTGACTGGATAGAAAAGCAACTAGCACACGAACAGGATAGCGTAAGAGCCGTTTACAACAAAGCCGAATATTTAGAGCAAAGGGCAAAAATGATGCAATCATGGGCAGGTTATTTAGATGGCTTGAAAGAGGGTAATAATGTTGTTCAATTTAAGAAAAAACAAGGGTGAAAGTGTCGTATAAAATGTGGTGTATTTTATGCCATTTTATCACCCTAAAAAACGACCTTAAAAATGCTCTTAAAAACAGTTTGTTTTTTCACTAATTTTAAGAGAAAATTTAACCCAGATTTTTAAAGTTTTAAGCCTAAGTTTTATTTGTGAAAGTACGCATGCATTCAAAAACCAGTGGGGTTAGTGGGGTTAATGGGGTTTTCCTTTAACCATGCGGGTTTCAAGCCATGTTGAGAGTGGGGTTTTAAAATGGGGTAATGGGGTTAGTGGGGTTTTTAGTGGCAAATGGGGTAAAAAACTAACGAAAAGAGCCAAAATTTAAAAAACTCCCCCCATTTACCTTAAGAAAAAATATTAAATATCCGCTAAGTTTTAAAGAAAACAGCCCCTTAAAAACCGTAATAAATAACAGGCTAAAATACAGCAAAATTTAAGCATAAAAACACCCCTAAAATCACCCTCTAAAAAAGGGTAGAAATGTAGTGTATTTTGTGCTGAAAAACTAGCCTAAATTTAAAGCAAATATTCACATAAAAAGACAGGTTATTTAGACGGTTAAGGCGGTTAATATTAATGCCGTTTGGTTTTAAAAGAATAGATTACCGAATATTTTTAAGCATTAATGAAATAGTTGAAATAATACTTATTGAAAAGGTTAAGAAACGAGATGAACGGACATACTAATCCCCAAATTATAGAAAGTAACGGCAAAAAGAACACTTTACCCCATGAAGTGGTAAAGATGAACCTAAAACAAGGCTACTCATTACTAAAATCGTGGCGTGTTTATTTTGGAATTTCACAGGCTGAATTAGCTAATCAAGTAAAAGCAACACAATCACAAATAGCCAATTATGAGAATGAGAAAAGCATACCAAGAACCGATACCCTGTTAAAAATATCCAATACTCTAGGCGTTAGTGCCGATTTACTTATGGATTTTGATTAACTTTAGACCAAGTGAAAAGATTAAACGGCTCTTTGTGTTACAATTGTGATTACTTTTTAATGCCAAAATACTATTGAGGTTTGAGCCATGGGTACAATTACAATTAGGGTTAGTGACGAATTAAAAACGGAATCATATAGTGCCATTCAAAAGTTAGGCATAACACCATCTGAATTATTACGCCAAACCTTGCAATATGTGGCAGATAATCAAAAACTACCTTTTAAATCAACTCTACTGAATAGTGAAGATGAAGAATTATTAAAAGTTGCTAGAGAGCGTTTAGCCAGTCCTGACCCAGTAGACGTTGATATTAATACCTTATAGTCTAACCCTTTAAAAAACTATCCAGCAAGATACTTTAGCATATAATATAACCTATGATTATTAAAATGTTTGAGACCAAGGGTAAGGAAGTTTTTTTAAATAGTCTTACCGCTATTAAAGACCTTAGAGCAAAGGCACAGATAATAAAACGAATTGAACGCCTAAGAAGTGGTAACCGTGGGGATTATAAAAATATTGAACTTAATCTTTATGAGTTACGGATAACAACAGGCAAAGGGTGGCGTGTTTATTATATAGAACAAGATAATGAGATTATTATACTTATGCTAACAGGCAATAAATCCAACCAAAAAAAAGACATTGAGAAAGTAAAAGGGTTAATAGATGAATACATCAACAGAGTTTAAAGAATTTAAAGCCGAACACCACCTGAACACAGCCGATGAAGTACGTTTTTATCTTGAGACATGTTTAGAAGAAAACGACCCTACTTTTTTTATAGAAGCATTGGGGGCAGTTGCACGCTCTAAGGGAATGAAAGAAATTTCACAACAAACAGGCTTAGGGCGTGAAAGTTTATATAAAACCTTTGGCGTTGGTAAAAAACCCCGCTTTGATACTGTTTTTAAAGTCATACAGGCATTGGGCTTAAGGTTTAATCTTACTGAGCATAAATACTCAGCTAACTAGCTTGAGACCTTTGCATAATCTATAAATTCAGCCTTCAATTTTAACTATTATATTT
>CAZJWQ010000094.1:0-5501 GCA_964549645.1 uncultured Piscirickettsiaceae bacterium
ATGTACCTATTTCTCCCATATCTGTAATAACCTCATGTGGTTTAAAGTTTTTTTCTTGTAAAAAACTAATCATTATTTCTACTTCTTGCGGCGTTAATGACTCACAAATTAAGTTTTTCTGAAAAAAATCAAATAGCTCTTTGGTTGTTATATTCATTGTTATGTTGCTCCGAAATTAATACCCTAACCCTCGGATAGCTACCGAGGCTTTAGATTGGTAATTATAAATTAAATAACCTTTTTGGTTTTAATAATTCCTTTTCATACTGCCATTCTCCCACTCCAAAAAAAACATTATTCATGTCGTAAAATCTAACTATATCAGTTTTAGGCTTATCTATAGCTAATTTACCGCCGTGTTTTATTAGATTAGTATCTTGTTCATTTAAATGTATTGCTTGTAAATGTTGTAATGGTAAATCTAGGGGTTGTAGGTATTTAGTATCAGCAGAAGACAATTCTTCTACTGTGTGCATTTGCTCTGCCAAAATACTACCTATTTGAGTCCTATGCAGTTGCGTAAGATGCCCTACCGTGCCTAAGAAACTAGCTATATCCTCCCCTAAAACACGTATGTATGTACCTTTTGAACAGTGAACTTCAAATTTTATAATATTTTTTTCTATTGATAATAATTCTAAAGAAAAAATAGTTATTTTACGAGCAGGTCGTTCAATATTAATACCTTGGCGGGCATATTCATATAAAGGCTTCCCTTTATGTTTTAATGCTGAATACATAGGTGGAATTTGTTCAAGTTCCCCTGTAAATTTTTTAAAAGCTAAATTTATTTGTTGTGCAGATAAGTTTAAAATAGGTTTTTCTAAAACAATATTGCCTTCTTTATCACCTGTGTCAGTTGCTTGACCTAAATATAAAGTAGCTATATATTTTTTATCAGAATTTAATAGCAAGCCTGAAACTTTAGTTGCTTCGCCAAAACAAATAGGTAATAAGCCTGTAGCAAACGGATCTAAAGAGCCAGTATGACCTGCCTTTTTAGCACTATAAAACCGCCTTATTTTTTGTAAGATACCATTGGATGAGATGCCAGCAGGTTTATTAAGTAAAATAATACCATCAACCTTCTGCCATACTTTTTTGAGGTTATTGATTTTTAACCTTACCTTTTTTGATGTAAGGCTTTAAAAATTAACTCTTCAATATGCCCTGCATTTTCAGCAACTTTATCATAAAAAAACCTTAAATTAGGGGTTATTCTTAATTGCATACGTCTGCCTACTTCTGTTCTGAAAAACCCCTTAGCTTTTTCTAATGCCACTATAGCATCTTGAGCCACTTGGTCTTGTTCGTTTGCACCAATAATAGTAAAGTAAATAGTAGCAATACTTAAATCTTTAGAAATTTTAACTTCTGTTATATTTATTTTTTCAAGACGTGGATCCTTAGTTTCTCTATGTAAAATTTCTGATAAAGTTTTACGAAGCTCTAAGGCTACACGTTTTGTTCTACTTATTTCTGCCATATAATGTCCTTTGAAAGATGTAAACTAATGATAGTTACGCCTTACTCTGTAGAGTTCTTTTTATTTCAATTCTTTCATAGCACTCTATTTGATCGCCAACTTTAACATCATTATAATCTTTAACACCTATACCACATTCCATGCCTTTTGATACATCATTGACATCGTCTTTAAAGCGTCTTAATGATTCTAAAGCTCCTTCATAAATTACTACACTTTCACGTAATACACGAATTGGTGCACTACGTTTCATAGTACCTTCTGTAACCATACAACCAGCAATAGACCCAATTTTTGGTGCTTTAAACACATCACGAACATCGGCTACCCCAATAATATTTTCTTGGAAATCTGGAGCTAACTTACCTTCTATGGCTCGTTCAACTTCATCGACAATTTCATAAATTACACTATAATACTTTAGAAAAACTCCTTCACTATCAATAACTCGTTTCGCTTTAACATCGGCACGAACATTAAAACCAAAAATAAGAGCATCTGAGGCTAATGCTAAATTAGCATCTGTTTCTGAAATAGCTCCTACTCCTGATGAGACTATAGATACTTTTACTTCATCGTTAGATAATTTAATTAAGGCATCATTAATTGCTTCAATAGAACCTTGTACGTCTGCTTTTAAGATAATATTTACATTTTCTATATTACCTTCTGCCATTCTATTAAACATGTTATCTAATTTAGATTTTTGCTGGCGTGCTATTTTCAATTCTTTAGCTCTAGTTCGCCTATAGTTTGCTACTTCACGTGCTTTACGCTCATTTTCAACACACACCATATCATCACCAGCTATAGGCACTCCTGAAAGCCCTAATACCGCAACAGGTATAGATGGCCCTGCACTTGTAACAACTTGCCCTTGCTCATTAATTAATGTACGAACTCGCCCATATTCCATACCACAAAGAACTATATCGCCTTTACGTATAGTGCCTGACTGGACTAAAACAGTGGCTACAGCACCACGACCTTTATCTAGTCTTGACTCCACTACTACACCTTTTGCAGGGCTGTCAATAGGAGCTTCAAGTTCTAATATCTCAGATAATAAAGAAATAGTTTCTAATAAATTATCAACTCCTTCACCTGTTTTTGCAGATACCTTAACAAAAGGAACATCACCACCCCATTCTTCAGGAACAACTTCTTCTGCGACAAGACCTTGCATAACTTTATCTGGGTTAGCACCTTCTTTATCTATTTTATTTATAGCTACAACCATAGTTAAATTGGCGGCTTTAGCATGAGCTATTGCTTCTTTAGTTTGTGGCATAACACCATCATCAGCGGCTACAACAATAACAACCACATCAGTCACTTTTGCCCCTCTAGCACGCATAGCAGTAAACGCTGCATGACCAGGGGTATCTATAAAGGTAACTCCACCAGTTGCAGTGTCAACATGATAAGCTCCTATGTGCTGAGTAATGCCGCCAGATTCGCCATGAGCTACTTTAGCTTTACGAATGTAATCAAGTAATGAGGTTTTACCATGATCAACATGCCCCATAATAGTTACTACTGGAGAGCGTTGAACCAACGTATAGTTGGCATCATCATTAACTACTTCTTCTTCAAGTTGGTTTTCATTAACCAAAATAACCTTATGCCCCATTTCTTCAATAATTAACTGTGCTGTTTCTTGATCAAGCACTTGATTTATTGTAACCATTGAACCCATTGACATCATAAACTTAATAACTTCAGCAGCTTTTATTGCCATTTTATCGGCTATTTCAGCAACTTTAATAGTTTCTCCTACAGCTATTTCACGCACTTGTTTTTCTATAGGTTGCTGAAAACCATGCTCATTATCTACTTTTATGACTTTTTTATGATGATGACCTTTATGACGACGACGACCAAAAGCATCATTACTACCTGACATGGCAATATTTCTTTTAGATTGTTTTTCTTTACCCTTAGGCTTTCCTTTAGCGGCTTTAGCAGGCGTTGCTGGCTTAGGAGGAGCTTGCTTAGTAAAACTTTTAGTAGGCTTTTCTTTCTTTTTTGAAACTGTATCAGCTACAGGTGTTTTTACCACTTTATCTTGTGGCTTATCGCTTACAGCCTTAGCAGGAGTTTTTACAGCAGTTTTCTTAACTTCTGTTTTAACTTCTTGCATAGTAATTACAACTGCTTCTACAGGTTTTTCTATAGACTCCTCAACTACTTCTGGTTTTTTTACATAAGTACGTTTCTTTCTTACTTCTACATTAACCGTTCTTTTACCACCACTAGAAGATAAGTTTAACTTTTGTCTTTTGGTTCTATTTAAAGTAACTCTTTTAGGAGCATCAAAACTTTCTCCATGTAATCCTTTCAAGTAGATTAACAGGGACTTTTTTTCTTCGTCTGATAAAGAAGAGCTTACATCTTTACCTTTAATATTTGCTTTTACAAGCTGTGAAAGTAACTTATCTGTTGACAGCGTTAATTTCTCTGCAAATTCTTTTATAGATGTTTCTGACATGATTTTATATACCTCTTCTTTATTCAAACCAAGGTGCACGAGCTTTAATAATTAACTCTCCAGCAACCTTTTCATCAAGCTTTACAATATCTAATAGTTCATCAATTCCAAGCTCAGCTAAATCTTCTTGGGTAATAATATTAGCAGCTGCCAGCATTTGTGCTAACTGGTCATCCATACCTTCTAAAGCCTTTAAGTCATCGGCAGGTTCTGCCATAACAATTTTTTCTTCAGCAGAAATAGCTAAAGTTAATAACACATCTTTAGCACGTTCTTTTAAAGATGATATTATTTCTTCATCAAAACCATCTATTTCCATCATTTCTGCAGCAGGAACATAAGCAACTTCTTCAATAGTAGTAAAGCCTTCTGCTACCAATACTTCTGCCAAATCTTCATCTACATCAAGTCCGTCAATAAATACATTAATATAATCTTTTGATGCTGTGTCATTTTTTTCTGCCATAACAGATTCTGCCATAACATTTAATGTCCAACCTGTAAGTTCTGTAGCTAAACGAATATTTTGTCCATTTTTACCAATAGCTTGTGACAATTGTTCATCTTCAACGGCTAAATCCATAGTATGCTTATCTTCATCAACCATAATTGATGTAACTTCTGCAGGAGCCATTGCATTGATAACATATTGAGCATCATTAGCATCCCATAAAATAATATCAATTCTCTCGCCATTTAACTCATTAGTTACAGCTTGCACACGACTACCACGCATACCAACACAAGCCCCAATTGGGTCTAAGCGTGAATCATTTGCTCTAACTGCTACCTTAGCTCTAAAACCTACATCTCTAGCTGCTGACATAATATCAATTAAATCATCACCAATTTCAGGCACTTCAACTTTAAATAATTCCATTAACATTTCTTTACAAGATCTAGATAAGCTAATTTGTGCTCCTCTAGTTTTAAAACTAACATCTTGCACATAGGCTCTGACTCTATCACCTAACTTAAACATTTCTCTATTAATTAACTCAGAACGTGGAATAACTGCATCTACGTTATCGCCTAAATCTACAATAATATCACCTCTGTCAATTCGCTTAACTTGACCGGTTATAACTTCACCAATTCGTTTTGAATATTCTTCAACAATTCTTTTGCGTTCTGCTTCTCTAATTTTTTGTAAAATAACCTGTTTAGCAGTTTGGGCTCCAATACGACCAAACTCAATAGATTCCATAGGCTCTTCAATATATTGCCCCGGTTCAATATGTGGGTCAATATCAACAGCATCCATATGGCGAAGATACCACTCTACATTATCTTCAATAGCTACATCATCTTCAATAACTTCCCAAATACGAAAAGTTTCATAATCACCAGTATCTCTATCAATAGATACTTTAACATTTATTTCATCGTGACGACTTTTACGAGTAGCCATTGCTAAAGCTGCTTCAATAGCTTCAAAAATAATTTCTCTATCAACGCCCTTCTCATTGGACATTATGCTTACAACTGCTAATACTTCTTTGCTCATTTCAATTTCCCTTAAAA
>CAZJWQ010000095.1:0-3485 GCA_964549645.1 uncultured Piscirickettsiaceae bacterium
CGTTTTATAGTACCACCTTTACCTGCCGCATCTCTACCTTCAAAAATAATAACAACACGTTGACCTGTATCTCTTATCCATTTTTGTAGTTTTAATAATTCTATTTGTAATTTAAGCTTTTTTTCTTCATACTCTTTAGAGTTAATTTTTTCTACATATGGATAGTTTACATCACTAGATTTAATTTTTTTCACTTGCTTTCCTCTTTGATCAAATTATTTATTCCTTGCCCTATCATACCTGTTAAATGTAATTAAATATAATGAAAAATTTTAATAATGAAAATAAAAAAACTAATTAACTTCTATAAAATTAAATTAAATTTTTGTAAGTTAAAAATAGCAAGATTGCAGCAAAAGATCTACCTTCTGAAAAAGTTTTTTCTTGTATTAGTCGTCGCCAATTTTTTATAGGCCAATATATTATTTCTAGCTCTTCTGGTTCATCACCTATAGCAGAGCTTTTAGTTAAATTTTCTGCTAAAACAATATGAGTTTTGTGGGTCATATAGCTTGCTGCCAAAGATAGCGTATTTAATAATTTAATATCTTTAGGTAAATAGCCAATTTCTTCTTGGCTTTCTCTTTTGGTGGCTTGCTGCCAATTTTCGCCATCATCAATTTTACCTTTCGCAAAAGTAAGTTCATAACGCTCCATTCCTACAGCATATTCTTTTATTAATACAAAGTTATCATTTTTTATAGCTATAATTAGCACTGCACCATTAGCAGGGCTAATCATTCTTTCATACTGTGTTGTTACGCCATTGCTAAATTTTACTTCAAGTTTTTCAATACTAAAGAGATTTGATTGTAAAATTTCATGTTTAGATAAAATTTGTGGAGTTTTATCTATAGGCTTATTTTTTTTCATACCTTTATAATATACAAAGAAAGACCTAAATGCTAGTAAAAAACTTAAAAATATCTTGGCAAGAAATTGATACTGTGTTGTTAGATATGGATGGAACATTGTTAGATTTATATTTTGATTGGCATTTTTGGATGGATTATTTACCTCAAGAATATGCTTGTAAAAATAATATTAATATTAATGAAGCAAAGCATATAATTCATACCAAAATTCATTCACAAACAGGTACTTTAAATTGGTATTGTTTAGATTATTGGACACAAGATCTAAATTTACCAATAACCCAGTTAAAATATGAGCTAAAACACTTAATAAAGCCACATGCAACAGTAATCCCTTTTTTACAAAAGTTAAAAAACTCTAATAAACAAGTGGTTATGGTGACAAATTCACATAGAGATAGCCTAAAGATTAAGTTAGAAATGACTAATATTGAGTATTATTTTGATACTATAATAAGTTCACATGACTATGGTAAACCAAAAGAAAATATTGAAATTTGGAAAGAAATTCAACAAGATATTTTATTTAACCCTGCCAAAACTTTATTAATTGATGATAATATAAGTGCCTTATCTACTGCTAAAGAATTTGGTATTAAGCATTGCTTAGCGGCAATATTTGTTAGTGATAAAATGGCAAAGATTGATCCAAAAGAGTTTGCATTTTTTGAAAAATTTACAGAAATAATGTAATTTTTTATCCGATTATTCAAACTCTTCTTTAATTTTAGTTTCTAGCCAGTTTTCTAAATCATAACGCATCAATTTAATTTCTTTAAGAGATGGCATACTACCTGCTGAGCCTAGTTCTAAGGTTAATACTGGTATATTTAAATACTCTCCTGCATAACGCCCTAGTGAACCTGGGAAAGTGCCTAAAGGTCTGTATTTAAGGCTGCCTATTTGTCTAGGTATTGCATGAGCAGGCCCATCATAATCTAACATGCCATAAGGTGCATGAATTGATATAATAGCATCAGGTTCAAATCGTTCTATAATATAAACAAGCCATTGATTTTCTATTTCACTATTAGCGTAAGGCCCAGGGTACCTTCTTTTATTAGAATGGAAACGATTTTTCCATTCAGATAAAGCCTTTTCTTCCCAGTCAGGTGAAGGTAAATTACGATTTAAATCTACTAAATTAGCATTGGTTCTGGTTGCAGGTGATTTAAATAAACCATCTGGGTTAACTACTGGTAAAAATAACCAATGAAAATAGGTATCCTTCTCACCTAATAGCTCTTTTAACCATAAATAAGTTAAGCTAACAGAAGCAAATTCATCGCCATGAACACCTGCAATAAACAGAATTTTTCCTTTTGGGTGAATATCTGCTGAAGGTAAAACTTCTCTATGAGTTAATGGGTTGCCTAGTGTACTATTTTTAGTTAATGTTTGTAGTTCAAAAGCATTACAACCATCTAAGGTAACAGTATGTAATTTTGCATCTAATTTTGTGCAAAACTCATTAATTGAAATAACTGTTGTGGTTGCAAAAGAGCTGGAACTTAATAAAAGTAGGCTAATAGTAATAATCATTTTTTGCATTATAAGCATAATTTATACAAATAAACTCTTATTATAAGCTTTGATATAAGCCTGTTCCTTAGTTATTATTTCATCCTCAACTAGGTTTAGTAAGTCTTGATCTAGCGTTTGCATGCCTTTTTTATTTGATGTTTGTATAACTGAATACATTTGTGGCACTTTGTTTTCACGTATTAGGTTGCGAATAGCTGAAGATGCAAGCATAATTTCATGAGCTGCAACCCTACCTCCACCTACTTTTTTTAATAAAACTTGTGAGATAACCGCTTGTAAAGATTCTGCCAACATAGCACGTATCATAGATTGTTCCCCCGCAGGGAATACGTCAACTATTCGGTCTATTGTTTTGGCAGCAGAGCTAGTGTGTAGGGTTGCAAAAACTAAATGACCAGTTTCTGCAGCTGTTAATGCTAAGCTAATGGTTTCTAAATCTCTTAACTCACCTACTAAAATAATATCGGGGTCTTCTCGTAAGGCTGCTCTTAATGAATTAGTAAAACTTTTGGTATCTTTATGGACTTCACGCTGATTTATTAAAGACTTTTTGGACTGATGAACAAATTCAATAGGATCTTCAATAGTTAAAATATGGTGGTTATAATTGCTATTAATAAAGTCAATCATAGCAGCTAAGGTAGTAGATTTACCAGAACCTGTTGGCCCTGTTACTAAAACTAAGCCTCTGTTCATGCCTGCAATAGATTTGAATATATGAGGGGCTTTTAATTCTTCAAGGCTTAAAACCTTACTAGGTATGGTTCTAAATACGGCAGATATACCACGTTGTTGCATAAAAACATTTACCCTAAAACGGGCAATGTTTGCTAGTTCAAATGAGAAATCAAGCTCCATACTTTTTTCAAATTCTTGTTGTTGGCTATTATTCATAATAGAATAAATAAGCTCTTTAGTTTTTTTTGCCGATAACTCTGGTAATTCTATTTTTTTTATATCACCATCTTTACGAATTATTGGTGGCATACCAGATGAAATATGTAAATCAGAAGCATTTTGTTCAACCGAAAATTGTAATAGTTGTTTTATATCCATAGTTATTAT
>CAZJWQ010000095.1:3585-5491 GCA_964549645.1 uncultured Piscirickettsiaceae bacterium
CCTTGTTGTTGATATTGTTTCCATCTTTCTCTACCTTTTACTATGAGTTTGTCGGAAGAATCTAATACTTCAATTACTCTATTGTATTGGGCAAAATTTTCAGGGAAAATGCTGTGTAAATTTAATAGCACGTCATTACAAGGTTCTATAATTTCATCTTCCCATAGTTGGATATTAGCAGGTAATTGTTTAGCAATACTATTGGCAATAAAACTTTGTGGTTTATATTGCCAAATGGCTTGTTCTAAATTTAGGCAATCAGCTTGTGTTTCAAGCCTTATGTCTGCTTGTCGTTGTTCAGTATTTATTTTATTTACTAGCTTGGTAATAAATTTATTGATAGATTCTTTATCTTTAGATGCGAGTACATAAAAAAGTACATCTTGAGAGGCTGGCATTTTTTATTTACTACCTTGTAATAAAAAGTCAACAAGGGCAGGAACAGGTCTGCCAGTTGCCCCTTTATTAGCACCACTTGTCCAAGCTGTACCTGCTATATCCAAATGAGCCCAGGCAACATTTTTGGTAAAGCGTGCTAAAAATTGTGCGGCAGTGATTGTACCAGCGCCTTTACTACCAATGTTAGCTATATCGGCAAAGTTAGATTTTAATTGTTCGTCATATTCTGCTGATAATGGTAATTGCCAAAAACGGTCATAAGTTGTTTCACTAGCATTTACTAAGCTAGTTACCAAGTCTTGATTATTACCAAGTATTGCAGATATATGATGCCCTAAGGCAACAATACAAGCACCTGTTAAAGTTGCCATATCAATTATTTGTTTTGGTTTATAAGTTTGTTGTACATAGGTTAAAGCATCGCATAAAATTAAACGACCTTCGGCATCTGTATTTAGTATTTCAATAGTTTGCCCGTCTAAAGAGCTAACAACATCACCTGGTTTTATAGCATCTCCAGAAGGCATGTTGTCGGTAGATGGAATTACAGCTACCACATTTATATTTGGTTTTAGTTCACCTATTGCTTTAAACACACCTAAAACAGTGGCTGCTCCACCCATGTCATATTTCATTTCATCCATACCTAAACCAGGTTTTAATGAAATACCACCAGTATCAAAAGTAACCCCTTTACCTACTAAAGCAATAGGGTGCTCATTTGCTTTACCACCTTGATAATTAAGGCAGATCATTTTAGGGGCTGTGCTACTGCCTTGGGCAACTGACATAAATGCCCCCATGCCCATTTTGGTCATTTCTTTACGCCCTAAAATATTAACACTAAACCCATATTCTTTAGCTAAATTTTTAGCTGTTTTGGCTAGGTAACTAGGGGTGCAAAAATTACTAGGCATATTAGCAAGGTCTTTAGTTAATTTCATGCCATTAGCGGTTGCTTGTGCTTGTTGGATTATATTTTGTGTGTTTTCTTCGGCAATAAAAACCATGGTTTCTATATTGGTAGTCGTTGCCTTATGTTCACCTCTACTAGGGTGTAGGTATTCATATTGGCTATTTTGCATAGTCAGTGTAGCTTGGTATAATGCTTGTTTTTTATCATCGAATACAATATTTACAGTATTTAAACAGTTTTTTGCACCGCTAGAATTAATTTCTTTAGTAATGGTTTGGCAAATTTGAATATAATTTTTTGTAGTTATAGACCCTTTTTCACCTACCCCAATTAAACAAATACGATTTATTTGTTCTTGTTTAACAAGCATTAAACTAGCAGCTAGTTTGGCTTTAAAGTCACCATTTTTTATTAAATCATTTATATTAATATTTAAAGATAGTTCTTGTAATTGCGGCGGGATAGAGCCGTCTTCAAATACTGGCACGATTAAAGTATCAAAGTTTTGTAGATTAATTGCATTAATAGTAGAAAATTGAATTTGTTTCATGAAAAAAAGACCTGCATTTAAGTTAGACCTAAATCCTACAA
>CAZJWQ010000096.1:0-5479 GCA_964549645.1 uncultured Piscirickettsiaceae bacterium
CTATTATTGAAAGTTCCTTACAAGAAGTGGGCGCTATAACAGCCTATGACAGGGTTATGTCTAGATACAAATCTCTACCTTTTGTACCAAATATAAAAGCTGATCTAACTAACCATGCAATAAAGGGCAGTATTCAAGGTATATTTCACTACATAGCAAAAGAAGAAAAAGCAATCCGCAAAGATCCTGTTAAACAAACTACTGAACTACTTAAAAAAGTGTTTGGTGGCTAATTATTAAGGCAACCAAACACCACCAAGAATAGAATTTTTACTTGCACCTGTTATAGTAGCCAATTTTATTGGTTGCTTACTAATTCTTTGCTCGGCTAACCAGGCACACATAAATGATTCTAAGGCATGTGGGTTAATGTTATATTTTTGAGTACTTACTACATCTACATTACTTGCTTTGGCGATTCTGGTTAATAAAGTTTTATTTTCTACGCCCCCACCACAAACAACAATTTCATTGACTTTATAACGCTTAATTGCTTGCCCAATAGTGCTGGCGGTTAATTGGCTTAGGGTTGATATTTGTTCTGCTAGGCTTTCTGTACCTGTTAAATACTGTTTAAACCATGCTAAATTAAATATATCTCTACCAGTGCTTTTGGGGGCTTCTTTGGCAAAAAAACTATTGTTTAGTAATAAGTTTAATAGTTTAATATTTGGGGGTGAAGAGGCGGCTATTTCACCATTTTTATCATAATCTTTTTTTAAATAAACTTGGCATAATTCATCCATTAAAGCATTACCAGGGCCTGTATCAAAACCAATTACTGTATTATTTTTTATAATAGTTACATTAGCAATGCCGCCTATATTAACAATAGCTATAGGCTTTTGAGTGTTAAAAATAAACTTATGGAATGCAGGAGCAATGGGAGCACCCTGCCCTTGGTTTGCCATGTCATCAACCCTAAAGTCGGCAACAGTTTTAATACCTGTGCATTTTGCAATAAAAGCTGCATGCCCAATTTGAATACTCATGGGGATAGAGGCATCATGAAAAATAGTTTGCCCATGGCTACCAATAGCACTAATTTGGCTAGCTTGCATATTGGTTGTATGTAGTATTTTATTTACTGCGGAACAATATAATTTGGCTAAAGTCACTTCTAGCTGTGCAAGAGCTTTTAAATTAATTTTTTTAGCCGTATTAAATTGATTTAATTCAGTTTTTAAAGCTATTGGGTAAACAATGCACATAAAGTGTTTTAAAGAAAAAGTATTTTTATGTTTTTCAACAATGGTTATATCGATACCGTCTAAACTAGTGCCAGACATAATTCCAATATAATATTGTGGTAGCAATTATTCAGAACCTTTGAGCGCAAACTGTATACTAGCAGACATTCGCTCCATATGACTTTGTAGCAAGCTTGCTTTAACAACAAAGGCTTCTTTATACTTTTTAGGTACAGGTCCGTCATTAGGGAAATCAATACTTAAGGGGTCAACATGTACTCCATCTATCCTAAATTCGTAATGCAGGTGTGGACCTGTGGACAAGCCTGTTGAGCCTACATAACCAATAATGGTACCTTGCCTAACCCTTTGCCCTATTTTATATGGACCAAAACGAGACATATGCCCATATACAGTTTGGATATTATTAGCATGTTGAATAAATATTACCTTACCAAAGCCTCTTTTGTCATACCATCTTCTTATTATTTCACCATCACCTGCCGCTCTAATAGGTGTACCTGTTGGGGCGGCATAATCAACACCACGATGAGCGCGCCATTTCTTTAAGATGGGATGAAAGCGACTAGGACTAAAGCCTGAAGTAATTCTTACATAATCTATTGGGTTTCTTAAAAAGGCTTTACGTAAGCTTTTTGCATTTTCATTAAAATAACCAACATTTTTTGAATCTTCATCTCTAAGTAAAAAAGCTAAATGTTGATTATTTTGCTCTGTAGTTATTTTAGCCGCTAAAATATCACCATCACCAATATATTTACCATCAACATACATTCTTTCATAAATTACTTTAAAGGGATCATCTGTTCTTAGTTGCCTTATGAAGTCTATTTCCCAAGCAAAAATATCCGACAAACCAATAACTGTTTTAGGGCTTAAACCTGCTTGTATAGCACTCACATAAAAAGAATTACCTATTACCCCACTAGCAGTGGCAATGGTTATTTCTACATTTTTTTTAACTGCCATTATTTTAAAATAATCGGCAACTTTAGTTAATTCAAAATATTCTATATTACTTTTTGGGTTAACTATTCTTTGTAAATTGTTTTTATCATCGATCCAAACTTGTAGTTTATCACCAGCTCTTAAATTGGTTAAGTAACCACTATTTTCGGTATTAATAATTTTACGAGTAGTTGCCGCTGAAAGGCCAATACGCTCAAGAGCTTGTGACAAGGTGTCATTTTTTTTGATTTTAACAATATGCTGTTGCCAGCTATTATTTTCTGCACTAACTGGAGTATCTGCAATTACTTCAAGCATAGCAGGTAATGGCAGTAAATTACGTTCTAGTACAAATTTATCAGTGGCGGAAGATTGTGTAGTTATAAAAGAAACCACCACAATAGTCACTAATAAATATAGCGATATCTTGATTAGTGAATGTTTATTTTTTATACTTTTTAAATTCATCTGCCTATTATACTTAAAATTTTTATATAAAAATACCAATTTTAGAGGATTTTGGTAACTATTTTTGGATTTGGCTATACCCCTAATCCCTAGATAGAGATTGGATATATAGTACTAGCCCTTGTTTGCTAGGCGTTTGCAAAAAATCTTAGCTTCACCCAGCGGTTAAGCGGGCATTTTTTGTGAATGCCTAGCGAATAAGGGCTGGTGCTAGATGCCAATTCTCTATCTGGGGGTTAGGGTACACTATTATTCACTTATTCACCCCTAGATTAGGTATAATTTAACCAAAAACAGCAAGGGTAAATAACACAGTGTCAAAGCCATTAGCAACAGATATTAAAACTTTTCAAGGGTTAATTCAAACATTACAATCTTACTGGGCAGAGCAAGGCTGTGTAATTATGCAACCTTATGATATTGAAATGGGGGCTGGCACATTTCACCCTGCTACTTTTTTAAAATCTATCGGCCCAGAACCTTGGCGAGCAGCTTATGCGCAACCTTGCCGTCGCCCAACAGATGGTCGTTATGGTGAAAACCCAAATAGATTACAACATTATTATCAATTTCAAGTAATGTTAAAACCCTCTCCTGATAATATTCAAGAGCTATATTTAGAATCACTAAAAGTTATGGGGGTTGACCCTTTAGAGCATGATATTCGTTTTGTAGAAGATAATTGGGAGTCACCTACTTTAGGTGCTTGGGGGCTTGGTTGGGAAGTATGGATGAATGGTATGGAAGTTACACAATTCACTTACTTTCAACAAGTTGGCGGGCTAGAATGCAAACCTGTTACTGGTGAAATAACCTATGGTTTAGAAAGAATTGCCATGTATTTACAAGGTGTAGACTCTGTTTATGACTTAGTTTGGGTTGATGGACCAACCGGCAAAGTAACCTATGGTGATATTTTTCACCAAAATGAAGTAGAAATGTCTACCTATAATTTTGAACATGCTAATACAGATATTTTATTTACAACTTTTAATGATTGCGAAAAAACATTTGCCGAACTAATAACCGCCAAACTACCTTTACCTGCTTACGAACAAGTATTAAAGGCAACTCATACCTTTAATATGCTAGATGCAAGGCATGCTATTAGCGTAACTGAAAGAGCAAGGTTTATTGGCAGAGTAAGAAATATGGCAAAACAAATTGCTAAATCTTATTATGAAGGGCGTGCAGAACTAGGCTTTCCTTTAGTAAAAAAAGGAGAGCAGTAGCATGAATAAAGCAAACTTTTTAGTAGAAATTGGTACAGAAGAATTACCTCCACTAGAGTTAAAAAAATTATCGAATGCTTTTGCAGAAGGTATTAAAGACGGCTTAACTGAAGCCCAATTAAGTTTTGGCGAAATAACTGTATACGCGACCCCACGTAGGCTGGCAGTTAAAGTACTTAATCTACAACAAACACAAGCAGATAAAACAGTAGAAAGAAAAGGCCCTGCAAAAAAAGCCGCTTTTGATAAAGACGGTTTACCAACTAAAGCATTGCAAGGTTTTGCTAGAGGTTGCGGAGCAGATGTAACCCAATTATCGCAAATAGAAACCCCAAAAGGAACTTGGATGGTTTACTACTTAGAGCAAAAAGGCAAACAAGCTACCGACTTACTAGCTGATATAGTAAGCAACTCTTTAACTAAGTTGCCTATGCTTAAAAAAATGCGTTGGGGTAGCTCTGATATAGAATTTGTACGCCCTGTACATTGGGTTTTAATGCTATTAAACGACAAGGTAGTTCCTGCAACAATTATTGGTCATAAAGCAAGCAATACAACACGAGGGCATAGATTTCATGCCCCTAAAAAATTAATTATTAACAACCCCGCTGACTATGCAGACATGCTTGAAAAACATAAAGTAATAGTAGATTTTAAAAAACGTAGTGAGCTTATTCGCCAACAAGTAATAACCATCGCCGAAGATAATGGTGGTGTTGCGGTAATTGATGAAAGTTTATTAGAAGAAGTTACCGCTTTAAATGAGTGGCCAAGTGCCATAGTTGGTGATTTTGATGAAGAATTTTTATCTGTGCCTGCACAAGCTTTAATTTCAGCTATGAAAAGCCATCAAAAATACTTTCATATGCTAGATAGTCAAAATAATTTAATGGCAAAATTTATTACTATTTCTAATATAGAAAGCTCTAACCCTGATTCTGTTAAGTACGGTAATGAAAGGGTTATTCGCCCAAGGTTAGCTGATGCAAAATTCTTTTGGGAAAAAGATTTAAAAAATGGTTTAGAAAGTTTTCTACCTCGCTTAAAAAAAGTAGTGTTCCAACAAAAACTAGGTACTGTTTATGACAAGGTTGAGCGATTACAAAAATTAACCGTTATTATAGGCGAATCGCTAGGGGCTAAAACACAATTACTAACCAGAGCCGCACAACTATCTAAAGCTGATTTAATGTCTGAAATGGTAGGCGAGTTTACTAGCTTACAAGGCATTATGGGGGCATATTACGCCCAAGCTCAACAAGAAGATACATTAGTAGTAACTGCCATAAAAGAACAATATAAACCAACTTTTGCAGGCGATTCTTTACCAACCACCACTGTTTCACAAAGCCTTGCTATTGCTGACAAACTAGATACTATTACCGGTATTTTCGGTTTAGGGCAAGTACCAACTGGCGATAAAGACCCATTTGCTTTACGCCGTAGCGCCTTAGGATTGGTAAGAATTATTATTGAAAAAGAATTAAGTATTAATTTAAAAACACTAATTAACACTAGCCTTACACTACACCCTCAAATTACTACTACAGAACAATTAACTACAGATATTTATGATTTTATAATTAATAGATTAAAGTCATACTATGCAGATAAAAAAGT
>CAZJWQ010000097.1:0-5360 GCA_964549645.1 uncultured Piscirickettsiaceae bacterium
AAATAGCAGAAGGTAAGGTCCACTGCGACATTTCTGCAGGAAAAGATATTAACAAAAAGGCATAGCCTAGCATAGCTGGGTTAAAAGGATTATAACCGATGCCTCCAAAAATGTGTTTTCCAAAAACTAAAGCAAAACTAACCCCTGAGACTATTAACCACCAAGGTGCATCTGGAGGCATAGAAAAAACCATTAAACTAACTGTTATAACACCACTTAAATCTGACAGAAAAGGTATTACTGGTCTACCACGCATTTTTAATAAAATACTTTCAACAATAATAAGAGTAAGTAAGCCTAATGCTAATTGAATAACTATACCAAACCCAAAAAAATACATATGCACAAGTAAGCCTGGAATAGTCGCTATTTGTACTTTTAACATTAGTTTTTGTATACTGGTATTATTATGTATAAATGGTGAGGTATTCATCATTTATTATCGCTTTGTTGTGTGCTTTTTTGTTGTGTGGTTTGCTGTTCATTATTTTGTGTGGCTTTTTTTAAAGCTGCTCGCTTTCTAGCCGCCTCTAATGCTGCTTGCCTTGGATTATTTGTAGTATTAGCCCCTGCCATTCGTTTTTTAGCCATTGCTATAGCTTTTTCTCTTGCACTCATGCCTGCTTGGCGTACATTTGGTTTAATATTGTCTTTGCCTTTATCTTGTTGTGCTTTTAGTTTTATAGCTTCTTTTTTAGCTTTAAGCCTAGCGGTTTTTTCTTCTTGTAATCTTTTTTCTCTTGCCTGCTTATTTTCATGACGCATTTTAGCTCTTTCTATATTTTTTTGCTCAATACGAATTTTTTTAATTTCTGACTTGGCAAAACGATAATATTGCACCAAAGGGATATTACTTGGGCAAACAAAACTACAACTACCGCATTCAATACAGTCAAACAAATTCAGTTTTTCTGTTTTTTCAAGTTCTTGGCTTTTCGCATGCCAGTAAAGTTGTTGAGGTAAAAGGTTAACTGGGCATACATCCATGCATTCTCCACACCTAATACATGGCATAGTGCCTGTAGTTTCTTCTGGAGGGTTGGCAAGTATGCAATTAGTTACTTTGGTAACAGGCACTTTATTATTAGGTACTTTAAAACCCATCATTGGGCCACCTTGAATAAGCTGATAATTGATTGGTGTTTTTGGTTTTGCTATATCTATTAACTCATTAAAAGAAGTGCCTAACATTGCTTCTATATTATAAGAATTTGTTAAACTTAAGCCTGCTACTGTTACAATTCTTGAAGTTAGCGGTTTACCTGCTATAACAGCTTGTTCAATTGCTCTAATAGTTGCAACATTTATTACTAAGACACCCGAATTTATAGCATGAGTACCTGCAGGTATTTCTAAGTTAACTATTTCTTTTATTAATTGTTTTTCTCCACCCATTGGGTAAACACTCGCTATAGATTGTACTTTTATTGCACTATATTTGGCAGACTCTTGTAACATTTGTTTAATAGCTTGTGGTTTATTATCTTCTATTGCACAAATAATTTCTTTACAACCAAGTGCTATGGCTACTATATTTGCACCTGTAATAATAAATGGTGCATAATTTTGCATTAATACATCATCACAAGTAATAAATGGTTCACACTCAGCGCCATTTATTATTAAAGTTTTTATTAGCCCTTTTTCATCAGGTATTTTTGCAAAAGTAGGAAATCCTGCCCCACCCATACCTACAATACCTGCTTTATAAATAATATTTTTTAGCTCTAATGGTGTATTAGGTACTGTACCATCAACGCCTAAAGAGTTGATTATTTCACTATTAATACCATCAGTTTGTATAACAATACATAAACCTGTAAAACCCGATGAATGAGGTAATTGCCGCTGCTCTATTGCTATAATAGTGCCTGAAGTAGGGGCGTGAATTGGTGCATGTAAATCTTTAGTTCTAGTATCAGCAAGCAGTTGATTTTTTTTAACTTTATCACCAACCTTAACTATAGCTTCAACTTCTATGCCTGCGTGTTGCTTAAGGGGTAAAACTAATTCTTTAGGGATTATGCTGTTAGCTATAAAAGTACGATTACTAAGTTCTTTATAGGTTTTAGGAAAGATACCACCATGAAACCTTTTCAGCCCTTTTTTGGCTTCTGGATAAATTTTGGCAATTAATTTTAATAGGCTATTTAACATTTATTTGGTAATAAAAACTCATCTACAGGGGTAAAAATAGGAGATGTCTTTGGTTTTTGCCAACCCCATGTACTTATAGTATCTTTTATAGGTATCATTTCTATACAATCAACAGGGCAAACAGGGGCACATAAATCACACCCAGTACACTCATCTGCAATAACCGTGTGCATTTGTTTTATAGCACCAACTATGGCATCTACAGGGCATGCTTTAATGCAATGTAAACAACCTATACAAGCATCTTCATCTATTATCGCTATAATTTTACCTTTTGGTTTGTCAGTAGTTGTTACGTTCATTTCTTTAGGTTTACGATGGGTTATTTCAGAAATTTTAATCATTACTTCTGTACCACCTGGTACACACTGATTAACTTCAGCCGAACCATCCGCTACGGCTTGTGCATAGGGCTTACAACCTGGGTAGTTGCATTGGCCACACTGAGTTTGTGGTAGCTCTTTATTAATTTGTTCAGCCAGAGGGTTGCCTTCAACTCTATAACGAATTGACGCAAAACCAAGTAGCAAACCAAAAACTACTGATAAACCTGTAAATATAAGTATCGCGATTAACATTTATGTCACCATCCCACCAAAACCCATAAAAGCAATTGACATTAACCCTGCTGTAATTAAGGCTATTGGTGCACCCTGAAATACTTTAGGAATGTCGGCATATTCTAGCCTTTCTCTAATTGCAGAAAACAACACTAGCACTAGTGTAAAACCAACCGCTGCCCCAAAGCCATAAATTGCAGATTCTAAAAAATTATGTTTTTCTGTAACATTTAATAAGGCTAACCCCAACACAGCACAATTGGTAGTAATTAAAGGTATATAAATGCCTAATACTTGGTAAAGTACTGGGCTAGTTTTATGAATAGCCATTTCTGTAAAGCCAACCACTGCCGCTATTGCTAAAATAAAAGCAATGGTTTGTAAAAACTCTAAACCAAAAGGCTCTAATAAATAAGTATAAATTAAATAACTTAATACAGCTGAAAGAGTCATTACAAAAGTAGTAGCAAACCCCATGCCTATAGCGGCATCAACCTTTTTAGAAACACCCATAAAAGGGCATAATCCTAAAAACTTTACTAAAACGAAATTATTAACTAGAACGGTGCTAATTATAATTAAAAAAATGTATTCGTCCACCCTACCCCCTCTCCTAGTTAACTCTTATTTAACCCTCATACCAATGCTTGCACCTTTATCCGGGTTTAATAAAAATAAATCCTTTCCACCTGGGCCTGCGGCTAAAACCATGCCTTCAGACATCCCGAAACTCATTTTTCTAGGTTTTAAATTAGCAACCATTACAGTTAGTTTACCAATAAGATCCTCTGGATTATAGGCTGTTTTAATACCTGCAAAAACTTGCCTTTCGCCAAGCCCAATATCTAAAGTTAATTTTAATAATTTATTTGCCTTTGGTACTGTTTCGGCATTTATTATTTTAACTATTCTAAAATCAATTTTTGCAAAATCTTCAAAAGTTATTTCATCTGCAATTGGCTCTATGCTTGGTGTGTTTTTTAACGTACTCTTGACTGTATTAACAAGCATTGCTTCTTTAGCACTTTGCTTAGAAGACTCTACCATTTTATCTACATCTACCATGTCAACCCTTGTCATTAAAGGTTTAAATTTATTAATAGTATGCCCCATTAGTGGCGCCTTAATTGCAGACCATTTAATTTTATCAATATTTAAAAACTTACTAGCTTTTGCTGACGTTGTAGGTAAAACAGGTGATAATAATGCAATTAATACACTAAATAAATTAATCCCTAAACTGACTGATTCATGTAATTCATTTTCTTTATCTGCTTGCTTAGCTAGTACCCAAGGTGCAGTTTCATCAATGTATTCATTGGCTTTATCAGCTAAAGACATTATTTCTCGCATAGCATGAGCAAATTCTCTTTTTTCGTATAAAAGCTCAATTTTATCAACTTCTTGCGTTATCTCTTGGTATATCTTTTTAGCAGTTAGACTCCAAGTATCTGCTAACTTTCCATCAAACTTTTTAACTACAAAACCTGCACAACGACTAGCAATATTTACTACTTTCCCTACTAGGTCAGAATTAACTTTTTGTACAAAGTCTTCTAAGTTTAAATCAAGGTCATCTATTTTACTATTTAATTTAGTGGCAAAATAATAACGTAAATATTCTGGGTTAAGATACTCTAAATAACTTTTTGCCATTATAAAAGTACCACGAGATTTAGACATTTTTTGCCCATCAACAGTTAAAAAACCATGTGCAAAAATAGCACTTGGGGTTCTAAAACCTGCTCCTGTAAGCATTGCTGGCCAAAATAAAGCATGGAAATAAATAATATCTTTACCTATAAAATGATAAAGTTCTGTTTTAGAATCTGACTGCCAAAACTCATCAAAATCAAGTTTATTTTCATTACAATAAGCTTTAAAACTAGCCATATAACCAACTGGGGCATCTAACCAAACGTAAAAAAACTTATTAGTCTCACCAGGTATTTCAAAACCAAAATAAGGGGCATCACGAGAAATATCCCACCCTCTTAAACCTGCTTCAAACCATTCTTGTAATTTGTTAGCTATTTGAGTTTGTAAGTGCCCTGCTGTAGTCCATTTTTTTAACATTTCTTCAAAGTGAGATAATTCAAAAAATAAATGCTCAGAATCTTTTTTTATTGGCACAGACCCAGAAATTGCTGACTTTGGATTAATTAATTCAGTTGGGCTATAGGTTGCACCACAGGCTTCACAATTATCGCCATACTGGTCATCAACTTTACATTTAGGGCAAATTCCTTTTACAAAACGATCAGAAAGAAACATTTCTTTTTGCGTATCATAAAACTGACTGATAGTTTTACGGCTAATATGTCCATTAGCTTTTAATTTATTATATATATAACTAGAAAGTTGTTTATTTTCGGCAGAATGAGTAGAGTGATAATAGTCAAAACCTATATTAAAACCTGCAAAATCTTGTTTATGCTCTACGGCAACCCTAGTAATTAATTCTTCTGGGCTAATACCTTCGGCGTCTGCACGTAACATAATTGGTGTACCATGTGCATCATCAGCACAAATATAATGACACTCATGACCTCTCATTTTTTGAAATCTTGCCCAAATATCAGTTTGGATATATTCAACAAGATGCCCTAAATGAATAGGTCCATTGGCATAGGGTAAAGCACT
>CAZJWQ010000098.1:0-5316 GCA_964549645.1 uncultured Piscirickettsiaceae bacterium
TTATTAAAAGTAAAGGAAAAGACATGGAAAAAATACTGGTTGCTGTAGATGGCTATGATGCTTCTATGGGTGCTGCTAAAAAAGCAGTTGAATTATCAATTCAACATAATGCAGAGCTCATCGTCATTAAGATAGAAGAAGAAATTATTCGCCATGAATATGAAAAAGAAGAAGAGCAAGACGACATTAGTGGCTCTTTAAATAAAATATCCTCAAATCCTCTAGATTTAATTACAGAATATGCAAAACAAAAAGGTCTAACTGTACAAACAATTAAAACCTCTGGCATAATCGCAGGCACTATTTTAAGACTTGCTGAAGAGCATAATGTAGACTTTATAGTGGTAGGAGACTCTGCTCGTACAGGTTTAGACAAAATTCACTTTGGTAGTATCGCAACAAGTATTGTAACTAAAGCCAATGTCCCTGTTATTGTTGTTAGAAATGGCATTATAGATATATCCGACCTGACAACACTGGCTAAACAATTTACTAGCACAAAACCACAACAAGCTAGTAAGCCTGTATTTGATGAAAAAAGATTTAAAAAGAACTTTTACACCTCTTTTTCTTTATTAGGTATTTTTGCAGTAGCTTACTTTGGTGCCGCAATGCTGACCACTGCTGAACTTAAACATATAGCCATTTTTGAAATAGCAGGTATACCTCTTGCTGTATTGCTTGGCACAGCAGTTATGGTAATTGGCTTGGTATCTACACAGATTTATTTAAAAAAATCTATCGAAAATAATAAACAAACAGAATCTATCGAAAATAATAAACAAACAGAAGTAGAGGGTTAAATTATGGAAAATCCAGTTGCACTTGGAATTGTTGCTTTAAGTATTTTTATAACCTTTTATATCTCATGGTACAGCCGTAGATGGACAAGAACAACCACAGATTTTTATGTAGCTGGCGGGCAAATCCCTTGGAAGCTTAATGGCTTAGCTATGTTTGGAGACTACAGTAGTGCGGCAAGTTTTCTTGGTATTGCTGGTGCTATAGCTCTATCAGGGCTTGATAGTTGGTGGATAGCTTTAGGATTTTTTGCCGCTTGGATAGTTGTATTATTTATACTTGCAGGACCTCTTAAAAATACAGGTAAATTCACCGTTGGTGATGTTTTAGCTTCACGCTTTGATGGCCCTGTGGTTAAAATGTTAGCAATGGCTATAACAATCATTATTGGAACTCTTTATTTAGTACCACAAATTGTTGGTGCGGGTCATCTATTCGAACTTTTACTAGGCTGGAACTACTTAACAACTGTCTTTGTTGTTGGTGCTTTAATGGGTTTACTAGTAATAATGGGCGGAATGAGAGGAACAACCTACAACCAAGCCTTCCAAGGTGTAGTTCTAATGGTTGCTATGGCTGCTTTGATGATCATGGCAGTAATATTCTTTTTTGGTGGCAACCCTTTTAATATTTTTGATGCTGCAGCAAACACTGTATCACCTACGTTAGCAAAAGATGTTGCTGCTGGAATATTAGCTACCAACCCAGATATCGGCCCGCAAGCACTAATTGATGCAGTTAGGGCAGGAATGGCTGAGGCATCTACTGCGATGACTCCTGGTGTAGCTGTTCCAGATGCTATTAATCAATTTAGTTTAGTCCTTGCTTTATTTTTAGGTGTGCTAGGTTTACCACACATATTAATAAGGTTTTATACCGTTAAAGATTCTAGAACTGCTCAAAAAAGTGCTGCTGCAACCATTGCTGGTTTAGCAGTTTTTTATATTATGGTGTTGTTTGTAGGCTTAGCCGCCATGATATTACTTTACCCAGATTTAATCCAACTATTAATAGACGGTGAAAGAGGTAAAGCAACTAATATGACAGTACCTATGCTAGGGCAATTACTAGGTGGTGAAGTGTTTATGGGTATTATAGCTGCAGGAGCTATGGCTGCCATGATTAGTACATCGGTTGGTTTATTAATTTCAATGACCACCAGTCTTTCTCATGATGTTTACGCAGGTGTTTTAAGACCTAAAAGCAGCGAAAAAGAAAGGTTAATATTTGCTAAAATTGGTGCCGCTGTTCTCGCGACAATTGCTATTTTAGCTTCTATCTGGCTAAAAGATCAAAATGTTGCGATGCTAGTTGCCATGTGTTTTGGTATTGCTGCTAGTACTTTTGCACCAGTTTTAGTTTCGGTTGTTTGGTCAAAAAGAGTAACCAAAGAAGCAGTAATCACGGCTATGTCAGTAGGTTTAGTAGTTTCTCTAACCTATACTTTTGCTAGGTTTTTAGGTGAAACATCTGTTTTAGGTTTACCAGTATTAGTAAACCCTGCTCTTTATGGAGTTATAGCATCTGTTTCATCGTTAATCGTAGTTAGTTACTTTACTAAAAACGTAGGTAGAGCAGAAGAAGTATTAGCTATGGCACATAAAGAATCTTAATTCCTAATCCAATTTAGATACCTTCGGTAGCTATCTTTGGAATAGGCTTAATAACCATTAAAACAGAAAAAGGGTGTGCTAAGTTTTAGTACACCCTTTTTTTTACTTATAACTAAAAACATACAAGATGGAATTGCCATGCCAAATAATATTGAATCTATCCTTAAAGAAACCAGAGTATTCAGCCCATCTGCTGAATTTAAAAAACAAGCTAATATTAGTGATGAAATTTATCAAACCATGTTAGCTAAAGCTGAACAAGATTCAGTTGCCTTTTGGTCTGATTTAGCAAAACAAAAACTAAGTTGGTCTAAAGGGTTTAGTGTTGGGCTTGATGATTCAAATCCACCGTTTTACAAGTGGTTTACTGATGGCGAATTAAATGCTTCTTATAATTGCATAGATCGTCATTTAGCAGATAAGGCAGATAAAAAAGCTATTATTTTTGAACAAGATGATGGCAAAGTAATAGAGTATACCTATCAACAATTACACGCCCAAGTGTCAACATTTGCTAACGCCTTAACTGCACAAGGGATTAAAAAAGGCGATAGAGTTGTTATTTATATGCCAATGATTCCGCAAGCTGTATTTGCCATGCAAGCTTGTGCTCGTATTGGAGCAATTCACTCTGTGGTATTTGGCGGTTTTTCTGCCGAAGCTCTAAAAGATAGAATTGAAAGTGCACAAGCTAAAATGGTCATTACCGCAAATGTTAGTATACGAGGTGGTAAAACCATCCCTCTAAAAAATTCGGTAGATAAAGCCTTAGAAAAAGGCGGAACCAGTGTAAAAACAGTGATAGTTTATAATCGCACAGATGAAACTGTAAACATGCAAGCAGGGCGAGATATTTCATGGCAAGATGCTACCATAAAAATGAGCAATACTCACAAACCTGTTATGGTAAATTCAGAACATCCATTATTCTTGCTTTATACTTCTGGCTCAACAGGCAACCCTAAAGGCATTCAGCATAGCACAGGCGGTTATATGCTAAATGCTCATGTTACTAACGAATGGGTGTTTGACTTAAAAGATAATGATGTGTTTTGGTGTACCGCCGATGTTGGTTGGATTACTGGGCACACCTATGTTGCTTATGGCCCATTATCACTTGGCGCAACTATTATAATGTTTGAAGGTGTACCAACTTACCCAGATGCAGGTCGCTTTTGGGATATTTGCCAAAAGCATGCCGTCACTGTTTTCTACACCGCACCTACCGCTATCCGTGCTTTAATGAGGTTTGGCAATGATATTCCATTACAATACGATTTATCTAAACTAAGATTATTAGGAACCGTAGGCGAACCTATTAATCCAGAAGCTTGGATATGGTATTACGACATTATCGGTAAAAAAACTTGCCCAATAGTAGATACCTGGTGGCAAACTGAAACAGGCGCCCATATGCTTTCTCCTATTCCTGGCGTAACCAGTTTAAAGCCAGGCTCATGTACAAAAGCACTACCAGGGATTGACGCTAAAATTGTTGATGAACAGGGTCAAGAATTAGCAAATGGTGAAGGCGGTTATTTAGTTATTGAAAAACCTTGGCCATCAATGGCAAGAACCATTTGGAACGATGATGAGCGTTTTGTCCAAACCTATTTTGGCATGTTTAACAACAAGTATTATGTAGTAGGCGACAGTGCCTATAAAGATATAGACGGCAACTTCTGGATTATGGGCAGAATTGATGACGTACTAAATGTATCAGGTCATCGTTTAGGCACAATGGAGATTGAATCGGCATTAGTCTCTCATCCGCTAGTAACAGAATCTGCAATAGTTGGTAAACCTCATGAAATTAAAGGCGAAGCTATTTCTGCTTTTGTGGTCTTAAATACAGACATTCCAGAGTGTGAAAAAGCTAAAGAAGAGTTAGTACAAAAATTACGCGCTCATGTCGCTAAAGAAATTGGCCCTATAGCTAAGCCAGACGAGATCCGTTTTGGCACCAACTTACCTAAAACTAGGTCGGGGAAAATAATGCGTAGGTTGCTAAAAAGCATCGCAAAAGGAGAAGAAATCACCTCAGACACCTCTACTCTTGAAGATCCTAGTATTTTACAACAGTTTATAAATCAACATTAGCTATTCTATTCTACCCTAATCTAAAAACCAGAAAGGGGTCATCAGAGCCCTTTTTTATGGATAAGAGTTCAGTTAAAGGGTTAGCATCTTAGCCACAGTTATCCACACAAAAGGACTTTGAGCCACTGCTGTCCCACTTAATTTAGCACCAGTAAAAATTTCATTTGAGGGCTAGGAGGTGCTTTTGTTTTTACTAGAGTAAATAGCTCTAATAATGGTCTTCTTATAAAAATATTTGTCTGAACCAAGCGAATCATTTTCTGTAAGCTAATCGAAATTTTTGACTGAAACTTTAAATAAGCCATTAATAAATATGTACACAAAGCAACCATAATTTGAGTCATTACCGCATTTTCACTGTTGCCAAAAAATGACTTTATTTTTAAGTTTTGTTTAATCCATTTAAAAAACAATTCCACCTGCCAGCGCTCTTTATAAATATCAGCAATTGTTTGGGAATCCCATTCGAGCTGGTTGGTTATAAATCGATATTCTTTATCATTTTCTTCATCATAATATGTGACCATTCTTATTGGAGATAAGATTCCTTTTTTATGTTTCTTTTCGGTATATTCGATGATTTCATCAGAAATTATTTGCTTGTTATTAGGCACTGATAGATAACGAATTGTTTTATATTTTGCGTTATTTCTAATTCTTGTAACCCAGTGGTAGCCTTTATTTGTAAGCTCTTCATGCCATTTATACTTGCTATATCCCTTATCAAAAACAAGCACACTGCCTTTCGGGAAATTCCAACTATCAACCTGCTTCATTTCAGATTCTTTTGATCCTGTTAAAG
>CAZJWQ010000099.1:0-5312 GCA_964549645.1 uncultured Piscirickettsiaceae bacterium
CCAGTTGGTTTTTTAGGAGCAATAGCCCTAATGGCATTTATATTTAATACTATTGACCCCCAAACCTATGCACCTGTTTCTGTACACTTATTTTCTGGCGGGGTTATGCTAGCTGCTTTTTTTATAATTACTGACCCAGTTACTTCAAGCACTACCCCAAGAGGAAGGCTAATATTTGCAATAGGTGTTGGTTGTTTAGTATATATAATTAGAAACTGGGGGGCGTTTCCAGATGGTATTGCCTTTGCCGTTTTATTATTAAATATGTGCGTACCACTTATTGATAAATATACCGCACCAAGAGTTGCAGGGCATAAAAAGTGAGATTAATTAATAAGATGCCTAAGATTATTAAAAAAATGTTTAAGTCATCTGCTATGCTAACTATATTTGTAGTAACAGGGGTAGTGCTACTTTTAATTACAAAATTTATTACTAGCCCAGCAATAGAACAGGCAAAAATAACAAAAATTAAAGCCGCCTTTAACCAAGTTATAGCAGCCGATAAATATGATAACTTACCTTTTGAAGATAAAATAATAATTATAGATGAGAGAGCTTTTAACACAACACACCCAATTACAATCTATAGGGCAAGAAAAAATAATCAACCTGTTGCACTAATTATTAAAACCATTGCTCCAGATGGTTATAGTGGTGATATTAAAATTTTAATTGCCATTAAAAAAGATAATACTATTTCAGGAGTTCGTGTACTGCAACACAGAGAGACACCAGGTTTAGGTGATAAAATAGAAGTTAGAAAAGATGATTGGATTAAAAAGTTTGCAGGATTAAGCCTAACAGATGATAATATGAACCAATGGCGAGTAAAAAAAGATGGTGGTAAATTTGATCAATTTACTGGTGCAACCATAACACCAAGAGCTGTTGTTAGAGCAATAAAAAATACTTTAATATTTGTACAACAAAACCAACAAAAATTATGGGCACCTCTAAAACCTTAAGTGTGATTTAGGGAATGCAGAAAATAGTGTATTTTTCACCCAAAAAGGAGGTGAATAGTGTGCTATTGACCGAGTTTTTGGGTGAAAAAGGTGCTGTTTTATGCGTTTCATAAATTATGCTTAGGTTTTTAGAGGTGCCCTTATATGATAAAAAATCTATTACAAACAAAAATACAAGCTTATAAAAATATAGCAAAAACAGGGCTTTGGACTAACAACCAAGCCCTAGTGGCATTACTAGGTATATGCCCTTTACTTGCTGTTACCAATAATACTGTAAATGGTTTAGCTTTAGGCCTTGCAACCATGGCTGTGCTAATAATATCTAGTGTACTAGTATCCTTATTAAGAAACACTATATCTAGTGACATAAGAATACCTGTATTTGTAGCAATTATTGCCACAGCGGTAACTATTGTTGATCTATTAATGAATGCCTATCTACATTCATTACACATAATTTTAGGTATTTTTATACCCTTAATCGTAACTAACTGTGCAATTTTGGGTAGGGCAGAAGCTTACGCATCAAAAAACTCTGTAGATAAAGCCTTTGTTGATGCTTTTTTTGTAGGCATAGGTTTTACGCTAGTATTAGTTGTATTAGGAGCAGCACGAGAAATTATAGGTAACGGTACACTATTTGACCAAATGGACTTATTATTTGGAGAAGCCGCCAGCAATATGACTATATACATGCCAGAAGGCTATAAACCAGTATTAATGGCAATTTTACCACCAGGGGCATTTATTGGTTTAGGTTTAATTGTAGCTTTAAAAAATGTATTTGATATCCGCAAGCAAAATAAAATTAATAATAATTTAGGTATAAAAGTTTTGGTTAATAACTAATTGATAAATTTAGCTAACAAATTCTAAAACATGCAGTTCAATCGATAAAGGAGGGCAACATAAACAATGGATAAACAAACTAATCTAAGCTTCTTTGATAAATTATCAAAAGCAATACCTAACCCGCAAACAGAGTTAAATTACTCTAGCACCTTTGAGCTATTAATTGCAGTAATTTTATCAGCACAATCAACTGATAAAGGGGTAAATAAAGCAACCGCTAAACTTTTCCCTATAGCAAATACCCCAACAGCAATTTACATGTTAGGTGAAGAGGGCTTAAAACAATATATTAAAACTATTGGTCTATATAATACCAAAGCTGCCAATATAATAAAAACTTGTAACCTTTTAATAACTAAACATAACTCAATAATACCATCTACCAGAAAAGAGCTAGAAGAGCTACCAGGAGTAGGCAGAAAAACTGCCAATGTAGTATTAAATACCGCATTTGGGCAACCAACTATGGCAGTAGACACCCATATATTTAGGGTATCAAATCGTACCAACATAGCACCAGGTAAAAATGTATTAGAAGTAGAAAAACAGTTACTTAAACAAGTGCCCAAAAAATATCTTATACCAGCCCATCATCTATTAATTTTACATGGTAGATATACTTGCACTGCCAGAAAACCAAAATGTGCCTCTTGTACAGTTTATGAAATATGTCAATATAATCAAAAAACAGCTTAGCTTTTAAAATATACTACTAAATATATGCACATAATAAATAATCAACCAAAATGACAAAAGCCGTTACTTTCTGGATACCAGAACTATTAAATTTACAAAGAGCATCTACTGTAGAAGAAGAGCTTAAAAAAATTAATTTACCTTGGTTAAGTCTTTTATTAACTAAGGCAGATGCTTTACCTATAAATAATAAAACACAAAACTTTTATCAAACTGCTAGTTATCTGTTTCATCAACCAAAAATGTTACCTATTGCTCCAACATTAGCTAGTACAGAGCTTTCATCTGTAGATAAGTCTTTGTTTTGGTTAAAAGTTGACCCTGTACAATTAATAGCCGATAGAGACTCTTTAATTTTAATACCAGCTAAAGATTTAAACATTACCAGCGAAGAATCAAAAGAATTGTTGGAAGCCTTTAATAAGCATTTTGCCCAAGATAAAGTGCAATTACAATATGCTACAAAAGATAGTTGGTACTTAAGTATTGTGCAAGAAGTAGATATTAAAACAACTGTTATTGACCAACTTTACTATAAACCACTTAACGATGCCTACCCAAAAGGCAATGCATCAACCTATTGGAAAAGCTTACTAAATGAAGCTCAAATGTTATTTTATGCCCACCCAGTAAATGAAAAACGTAGAGATAAAGGCATGCCTGAAATAAATAGTATTTGGGTTTGGGGTGAAGGTAAAATTAATACCGATGATATTAAAATAAGAAAAAATACTAATATTTACTCAAATAATCTGTATTTAAAAGGCATAGCTAAACAAACAAAATCAAACATATATGCCGAACCAACTAGTAATAAAGGTGATGGAGATGGCACTGTTTCACAGCATGATTTAATTTGTTTAGACTCTATTAGTAAGCAATTAACCAATTATTCTGCCCAACAATGGTTTAATTGTTTAAAAAATTTAGATAAACAATGGTTTGAACCATTTTATCAAGACCTAAAAGCAGGGAAAATAGATTCCTTATTAATAGATTTAGGTATGGCAAAGCGTTATCATTTAACCCCTAAACATTTAAATCGTTTTTGGCGGTTTACTAAATCTTATTCTAAAAATATACATAAATTTTAACACCCTAACTCTCTATTCGGGGATTAGGATAACAAGGTAAATTATGAATTTCATCGAAACACGTGGTAACGACGGCAAAAAAGCCAGTGCAATAACATTTTCTCAAGCTATTTTAAGCCCAATGTCTTCGTTTGGTGGGGTTTACTGCCCAGAGTCCTTACCAAGTTTTAGTGCAGATTTCTTTGCCAAGCATGTAAATTCTAACTATAAAGTATTAGCAAAAGACATATTAAATGCTTTTGAAATAGACATTGAGCAACCTATAATTGACCAAGCTTTAAGTTTATATGATAATTTTGATGACGCAACCAACCCAGTACCTATAGTAAAAGTTTATGATAATTTATATATTAGTGAATTATATCATGGTCCTACAAGGGCATTTAAAGACATGGCATTACAGCCTTTTGGTAAAGTATTGTCAGACATTGCAGAACAAAAAAATGAAAAATACTTGATTTTAGCCGCTACTAGTGGTGATACAGGCCCAGCAGCTTTAGAAACTTTTAAAAACAGTAAAAATGTAAAAGTAGTTTGCTTATACCCTAATGGCGGTACATCAGACGTACAACGCCTGCAAATGGTTACAGAAACCGCTAGTAATTTAAAAGTAATAGGCATTAATGGCGATTTTGATGATGCACAAACAGCCTTAAAAAACCTACTAACATCTACAGAATTTAATAACACTTTAAAAAAACAACATATTTCTTTGTCAGCCGCTAATTCGGTTAATTTTGGGCGTATTATCTTTCAAACTATTTACCATATTTATAGTTATTTAGAATTAGTAAAAATTAAAGCTATAAAAATGGGCGAAAAAGTCTACTTAAATGTACCCAGTGGCAATTTTGGTAATGCTTTAGGTGCTTATTACGCTTTAAAAATGGGTTTACCAGTTAAGCAAATACATATAGCGTCTAATAATAATAACGTACTAACTAAGTTTATTACCACAGGTCTGTACGATTTAAGAAATATAAGCGTTATAGCAACTACTTCACCTGCAATGGATATATTAAAATCATCTAATGTAGAAAGAATCTTATTTGATATGTTTGGGGCAAGCAGAACTAAACAATTAATGAGCCAATTAGATGATAATAAATACTACCAATTAACTGCAACAGAGTTAAATAAAATACAAACAATATTTGCCGCTGACTTTTGCACAGATGAAGAAGGCATTGAATACATTAAACAAGCATTTAAGCTAAACTATTTAATGTGCCCACACACAGCCACCTGTTTTAAAGTTTATGATACTTGTGTTAAAGATAAAAAGATTAAAACCCTAGCCTATTCGACCGCAGAATGGACAAAGTTTTCTACCGTTATTGCTAAAGCTCTCACCAATAAAGATTTTAAACATGATCTTGAAGCACTTAATGCAGTAGCAAAAATTGCCAATATTACAATAACCCCACAAATATTAGAACTGTTTAATAAAGAAGTTACCCAAAAAACTATTGTTAATAAAGAACAAATTATTGAGGAAATTATTAATTTTTTAAATAAATAATTAGATAGCTATATATTCGGGATAGGGTTACATAAAAATTAGCTAAAAGAGGCTTGTTTTGTTATTATATTGGTATATACTAGCTGTATATACAAAGAGGGTCTTTAGTATGAGTACAGTGATTACTACAATATTTAAAAATAACAAAACACAAGCTGTTAGATTGCCTAAAGCGGT
>CAZJWQ010000100.1:0-5285 GCA_964549645.1 uncultured Piscirickettsiaceae bacterium
TTTTTAAATGGTGAGATTAAATTAAAGAATTTACAGAAAAGAACTTGCTTAATCGTTGGTTTTTAATATCAATCATCATTTTCCCCCTTAGATTTCTCTAAAGCCTTAGCCTTGTGAAAACCTGCATCTGCTAACAATTCAACCATTACACCCATAGTTTCTAGTTCAGACTTAAAGAAATAACCCATCATGGTTACTTCATCTTTTTCAAATCCGCCTATCTCTTTTTCACTAGAACAAATAGCCATCATTTCACCTATTGTTGCCAACTGATAACAACGGTTTGAAATATAATTTCCAGCTTCCTGCTCAAGACTTGTTACGGCTTTAATTTCCTCCTCGGTATAAGGCTCTTTTGAATATGATTTAGTAGATAAAGTATTCCAATCATGCTCTTTTAAAAGGTCTAATATTTTAGTCATCATCACACCCCCAAACAGTTAAACTTTCGGCACTTTCTAACACCTTTTCAATATGGGTAATATGATTGATACTATTGTTTAATAGGTTGGTTAAAGGATCGTTAGGGTTATCCTGTTTAAATATTTTCATATCTAAATTTCGCTTAGCTAAATCCAAAGAACTTTTGATATTGCTATATTCTTCCATGTTCAAAACTACGGCTAAATTACTCATTATGCAACCCTCCAATTAACCAAAGAGGGATTAAGACCCTGCTTATGAATAAACTGTTTAAGGCTTGCCATTGATGAAAATAAGCCGTTTATAGCCTGTGTTTGGCGGTGCTTGGTGTAGATGCTTGCTTGAATACCGTTTAATGTTGCTACGGCTTGAATTTGGCGGATATATCCACCGTTTGAAGTGTTTAAAGGCATGGTTTGCCCTCCGTTATTGTTTTTAGTTAATCCACCTAGTTTAGAGCCAGGTGGACGGGTATCACTAATCGCAATAACACGACTGCATATATTCCCTAATAAATTAGGTCTTATATTCCATGCTTTAACCCGTCCATATTTGAGTATATGAACTTGGTTTTTCATGCTTAAATCATTCCCAAAAGGTAAGGTAAGTACCCCCCCTTGGTGATTTTTAGGCACAAAAAAAGCACTGTTTAAGACTTTGCACTGTCTCTTGTGGTTTTTAGTTAGAACTGCATTATTAATCACTTGCCCCACTTTGGTCAAGTGTTTTTTTAATCTTATATCGTGGCATGGCGTATCATGCGTGTTTATTTGGAGTTTATTTGTTATAATGTTAATCATTATATTTTTCCTTATTTGGGGGCGTTATGGCTGTTATTACTTTTGATACCTTGGAGTACTCTAAAAACTTAGAAGCTAAGGGCTTTACCACTGAACAAGCGGAAGCGTTAGCCATTGAAAATAAACGGGTGTTTAATGAATTTGCCGAAACACAATTAGCCACTAAAGCCGATTTATTAGCCACTGAAAATAGATTAAAAACCGATATTAGAATTACCCATTGGGGTATAGGTTTATTACTTCTAGTTATTGGTATTCCTGCACTAAAAACCTTGTTTATGGGCTAATAATTAAGCCCTTAACTATACTTTTCATTTCACCACCTCCAAAATACAAGGCTTAAATTCATCAATACAACGCTTTAAATCTGCCTTAATGCCTTTGTAGTGGTGTAGGTCATTCATGCCAACGAACAGGGTCATGCTTACATCGTGTTCTAGTTTTTCCAGTTGTTGTAGTTTAATTTTAGGTAGGCTATCCCGTGCCTTTGGGCTGATTACCACATCAATAGCTAAACGGCTGTAAATTGCCTTGGTAATATTGGCGTATAAATGTTTATAGCCTGTACTGCCTTGATCCTTTGAATAGATAGAAAAATCTTGAATTGCATCAGTAAGGCTATGGCGTGTTTGCTTGCCCTCGGTTCTCAATTCTTGCCAAAGTAAATTATCTTTATTGGCATCAGCTTGGAGTAGTGCCGTTTTCATTTTTTGGAATGAGGTAATTAACACTAAAAAAGCATCTAACGCCTTTCTAGTTCTAAACCTTGGTAAGATTAAATTAAAAGCCGATTCATTTAATAGGTAAGCCGTGAATTTTTCACCCTGATAAATACGCTGTTCAGGTATAAAGCACGGTTGAATATTGTCTATTTCAGGGGGGGTGCGGCACGCCCCCTGATTTCGGGATAATCAATAAAAACTTTATCTAAAACTTGCAATATTTCTCGGTGTCTTCTACCAATAACACGGGCTATACTTTGGGTATCAATAAATGGAATACCGTTTTTTATAAAAATATGCTGTTTCATTACGCCACCCCATCTATAACAACGGTAATAACAGGCTCTTTAACAGTGTTTTTATAAACCTCATTTTGTTCATTAGTTAAATATAAAACAACTTCATTTTCTGTATACCTGTTTCCAGAATCCATTAAAGATAGTGGTAACAATTTTTCAATCTCAAAGTTAAGAATATCTTCAAAGTTAAAAAGCTCAACAATATTAGAAGAGGGCAAGTTTTTAACTAAAGTGAAAGCATTTTTATACCCTACTGTAATGGCTATTACTGGAGCATTTCCCTTTTGATGGAAATGGTAACAGGGGGCTGTTAAACTTGCTGTTGATTGCTCTATTCTGCCATCATTTTTAAATAATCTAAATGCCTTAAGCTCCAGTTCTGTAAAGTTTTCATTAACCGCCCAAAAAACTTGAATAATGCCATTATCAAGGCTTTTTAACTCACCTAATTCAACTAGTTTGGTTCTACCACTATCACAGGGTACAAAGTCTACATGATAAGGCTTACTTACAGGTTTAACCCACCCTAAACCATGTTTAATTAAGGTAGGGTCATCAATGTTTAAATCTTTGGCTTTTTTATACAGTAATTTAGCCTTGTTTTTTTCTTCAAATTTACGGGTTTTTGTAGCTTTCTCTCTCTTTTCTTGTTTAGAAAGATACTTTTTTTTAGCTAAAATATTAACCCTTAAATCATCTTTGCTATTAAAAATATAGGTTTGGTTTCCTGCCCCTGTTTCAGCACCATAAATGAAGCCATTAAACCCGCCTAAATATATAAAAACAAGGCTTTGCTTAGCCTTTGGGTATAGTTCATAATTAGGGCGTATAATGGCTATTTCCTTGCCTATTTCAGGCATTGCACTAGGTAAAACAACATCAGTTGTTGTTTTTACTTCCTGCCTAAATTCTTGATAAGTTTGTTTATTATTTCCAGTTTTAGAAGTCATTACGCTACCTCCTTATTTTTCAAGGTTTCTGCCATTAATAACTTTCTTCCTTGTTGAATAACTTTAATCGCTTGCTCAAAATCGTTAAATTGTCCTAAAAGCAAATTTTTAAACTTATCTAATCTTTCATCATTAGGTAAAATACTAATTAACAACATAGCCTGTTCACGATTAAGGGTTAAAGTATCGACTATCTCTATATACTGTGGTTTCTCAAGTATCAGTTTAATTATTTCTGCTGCTTTTAACCCTGTACCCTTACTAAATTCAGAAAAAGATATAGCTGCATCATTTCCAGTAACATCAACTATTGTTTTCATTACGCCACCCCCTCATTTTTTTCAATGCCTAAGCGGTCATTAATCCACTCATAAACTTCACTTTCTAACCAAACACTGGTATTTTCCGTTAGTTTTTTAGGCTTTGGAAATTTGCCATTTCTTGCTAAGGTGTGAAGATAAGATGTGCTTATTGAGGTTATTTCTGCTACTTGTTTAACACGTAATAGCTTTGGGGGTGTTGCTTGATTTGGATTTCTCTGTATTTTTTGTGTCATATTATGCACCTATAGTTATTGGTTAACAACGCCATCAAGGCTTAAGGGTCTTAATGGCTTGGGTGCTAGATTAATTGTTTTTTTATGAAAAAAATATATGGAGGATTGGAGTTTTTACAGGAAATGAAAACCTCAAGTACAAACCCTTTAAACTAGATAGTTACAGGCATATACGGAGGATTGGAGTTTTTTATATATTTGTTTTGTATCTATCCTTTTTTAATCGTTCATCAGGAAAAGCATATATACCTTTCTTTTTTACCACTTTAAAAAAGTCATCATCACCTGCTTTAAATAAGCTTGGGTTAGCTTTTTTAAGCTCCTCCCATACTTCTTTTTTAATTAAACCCTTTATCTCCTTATTAGCAATGTAGTCTTTAAAAAAGGCTATGCGTTGTTCATTTAAGGATGGTTTTTTGGGTTTGTTATTTACTGCTGTTACAGGCTTTAACCCATGGTCACAAATACCCATACGCTGTTCAAATTCTTTTAAATTGTCTCTAGTAATATGAATGTCATACATACTTAAATTTAATTCTTTAAAGGCAACAAATACAGGGTGGCGAAGACTGCCAACCATGTTCTCATGGCTTGCTAATTCTTGTAAATATTTAGCTTCATCAATAAATTCAGGAATTAATAACTCGCTATCCCCTATAATAAGAGGATTATTCTTCATCTGTAAAATATACTCTTGGTCAATAAGTTTCCTCCTTAAAAAGTATAAAGGGGTATAATCACTAGAAACCTCAAGACAAAACCTACCATCTTTAAGACTATCACCACTAGCAGGTTCTAAAGATACAACCCTTATATTATGGCGGGTAAATTGTTCATATATAACCCAGTCTTTAGGCATTTTCATCGCTATATAATTCCAGTAATCTGTCCTATTATCTCCTTTAATAATATTATCATCATCATAATCTAAAATTATTTCTTTCGCCAAATCAAGTTGAGGATAATATTCATCAGGTATTAAAAAACTTTGAATAAAATCGTCCATTTTTTCACGCTCAACAAAGCTAGGGGCTGTTCTTCCATCATAATAATAATCAAGCCTTAAACCATCAACATAAATAAACCGCCTTATTTCATCACAAAATATTTTATAGCCAGCAGGGGTGTCTAAATAGCCCCATCGTTGATATAAAGATGCAAGACTTACTGCACATGGAATAGGTAAATTAATAGCCATTTTCAACCTCCCACGGTCAACCCAAAACATAAAAATAAGGTGGCAATAACGGGCGTTTGGGTAACGCTTTTCAACCGCTAAATCTAGTTATTGCCAATTTATGAAAGGATTAATAACAATCTTAACCCTTTAAAATTCAGTTAATCAATATCAGGTATAAACCCTTGTTTTTCTAAGGTCTGTATTAGGCTTCTCATTAGTGAATTACCAATAAAATTAATGGTATATTCCCTGCCTTTTTCCCTTACTGCTTTAATATATTTCTTTTCTTTTAATTTGGTAATTATGGTAGTTTTTTGTTGTTGAGTTAGGCTGTTTGGCAAGTCCTTTGCCTTAA
>CAZJWQ010000101.1:0-5253 GCA_964549645.1 uncultured Piscirickettsiaceae bacterium
TCACTCTAATATTGCTATATGATTACTATTTTATTACGACCTGCTTTTTTAGCTTTATATAAGGCTTCATCAGCTATTTTCATAACGTCTGTTGGGTGTTTATGTTTGATAGTTTTTTCAGACAAACCAAAACTTACCGTTACATGTTGTTTAGTATTTTTAGTGCCTTTTTTGGTGATATTTAAATCTAAATTTTCAATATTAATACGCACTTGTTCTAATGCTTGTTCAACTTGCAGTGCTGTTTTTCTAGCAAAAATTATTGTAAATTCTTCACCCCCATAACGATAAACTTTACCAACCGATATACGTGATAGTTCATGTGCCACGGCAATTAATACTTTATCGCCAACATCATGCCCATAAGTGTCATTAAACTTTTTAAAATGATCTATATCCATCATGGCTATAGAGTATTTCTTACCTAAACTTAAAAAACTTTCAAACATTGCCCGTCGAGATGCTAACCCTGTTAATTGGTCTGTGTAAGCTATTTTATGCGAATCAAAAATAATCGCTATAACTATTAATAAAGCAGCAATAGCACTTAGCCATGTAAACACAAATGGTATATCTACACTATGCAAGGCAAATACTATTAATAATAAAACAAATATAATTGTTTCATCTAATACTTTTACATTACCAAGATAAGAGTTTTTAGCAACTATTAAGAGCCAACTAACTATTATTAGAACAACTGCTATAACGGGGATAGTGGTATATTGCAATATAGCTTTATTACCTAAAAATTCTATAAAATTAATTGGTAAAAAATACATTACATAATATATTATGACTATTTGTGATAGAAATAAGCTAGATAAAAATAAATTATAAGCTATATTTTTTACGCCTTTTTCAGGCAAAAAAGACCATAAAATAATATTAATTGGTAATAATAGAGACAATATTGCCAATAAAACTATTGAAGACAAACTGCTTAAATTAATATTAACGCTAGATGGCAAATAATGTGCAATAGTTAAGTTTAGTAATAAAATGAAAGCCAATAAAAGTATTGGTAAGAATCTATTTAAAAACACACTAATAAATATACCGAATACAATTACTACATAGGGTAAATAATGTATAACAGCCAAAATATTATTTGGCCAATTATTAATGTGTAACACTTGCCAAGCAGCTAAAAAGCTTATGGCTAATAACCAAATATAATGTTTAGAAATCATCTAATATAAAATAAATTATTTAATCATGCCCAAAAATAGAGAACTTTTCTCTTGCTCTAATAGTGCAAACTAGTTGCCATTCTAGTACAAAATCACAAGCTTTATTTGCTACGCATTGCCCGTGATGGCTGGCAAACTCATCTGCTTTAAAAGCATTTTTAGTTAATACATTAAAACCTGTTGGGCAAACTTTCCATGCTTTAGAATTTAAGGCTCTAGAATCTAAATTGGTAGGAGGCTGTGCAAAATATTGCGTTAAAACAAAGCTATCATCTGTTATTTTTTTTGACTGTACAGAACTACAACCAGATATAAACAGTAGCCCAACGATAATAAAAGTCACTTTAAATATAAATGCCAAGTTATAAACCCTCTTCCTTAATTCCTACTTCTTTCATAATAAAACACATATTTGTGTGCATTTTTTTACCATCGACTAAAAATGAAGCTCCGTGCCCAAATTTATCTTCATGATTTAAACGTACACTACCTGTAATAACTTTAATTAATTTACCAGTATGGCAACTATATATTTCAATAGTTCTATCTAAACCTACCCAATCTGACTGAATGTTTTTTGCCGAATTTGATATTTTCTCACAACCTGAGCTAAATAATACTGCTGTGGCAATTATAGCTAATACAACTAACTTCATTATTTTAATAACCTGTATATTAAATGTAGATTAATTATAGCAGTTTTTTATAGACACTATAGTAATCGGTTAGAATATGTAAAAAATAAAGGCTAATTTACATATGATACAACAAACTAGAACAGAAAAAGATAGTATAGGTGAGCTAGAAATACCTATTAATGCTCTATATGGCATACAAACCCAACGAGCTATTAATAACTTCCCTATTAGCAATACTGCTATGCCAAATAAATTTATTACCTCTCTTGCTTATGTTAAAGCGTCTTGTGCTAAAGCTAATTTTGAATTAAATTTGATGCCTAAAAAAACTTACTTAGCAATACAAGCCGCTGCTAAAGAAATTATTGCAGGTAAACATCTACAGCAATTTCCAGTTGATGTTTTTCAAACAGGTTCTGGCACTAGCACTAATATGAATATAAATGAAGTAATAGCCAATATAGCTTCATCACACAACAATACCATACACCCAAATAACGATGTTAATATGTCGCAGAGTTCTAACGATGTAATACCAACTGCAATTAATCTTAGTGCCTCCATAGAATTAGAAAAAAAATTACTACCTGCTTTAAAACATTTAGTTAAAACTATAAAACTAAAGGAGCAAGAGGTTAAAGGCATAATAAAAACAGGTAGAACACACTTAATGGATGCAACCCCCATTAAACTATCACAAGAATTATCTGCTTGGCGTTATTTAATAAAAGATAATATAAAAAGATTAAATGATACCAAAAAAAGAGTAAGGCTCCTTCCTCAAGGAGCAACAGCAGTAGGCACAGGCATCAATGCCGACCCTAATTTTGGGAGTTTAGTTTGTGAAGATTTAACCAAAAATACTGCCATTACTTTTAAACCCATGAAAAATTTATTTGTAGGCTTAAGCACTCAAGACACAACGTTAGAATTAAGCGGGCAATTAAATGTTTTAGCAGCAAGCTTAATGAAAATGGCTAACGATCTTAGGTGGATGAATTCTGGACCTTTAGCGGGATTAGGCGAAATACAACTAGCAACCCTGCAACCAGGTAGCTCAATTATGCCAGGTAAAGTAAACCCAGTTATACCAGAAGCAGTTTGTATGGTTGCCGCCCAAATAATGGGCAACCATAATGCTATTACCATTGGAGCTCAGTCTGGTAATTTTCAATTAAATGTAATGCTACCAATGATTGCTAGTAATTTAATACAAAGCCTTGAAATTGCTACAAATGCCACTATTCAACTAGCAGAGCAAGCAATAAAAAGTTTTAGTGTTAATACTAAAACCCTACAAAAAACATTAGCTACTAACCCTATATTGGTAACATCTTTAAATAGAATAATAGGCTATGAAACTGGGGCAGCTATTGCTAAAAAAGCATACCAAACTAATAGACCAATACTTGAAATAGCCAAAGAATTAACTGATTTAGACGAAGAAACACTTAAAAAATATTTAAACCCAGCCATACTCACTAAAGGTGGCAATATAAATCCATAAGGAACTTAAAAAATGGCTGTCATAGATTTAACAACCGCAGAATTTGAAAGCACTATTAAAAATAATGAAATGGTTATTTTAGATTTTTGGGCATCATGGTGTGCTCCTTGTACACAGTTTGCGCCAACTTTTGAAAAAGTATCGGCAGAATACCCTGATATAATTTTTGCGAAAGTAAATGTAGAAGAACAAGATGAACTAGCTAATATGTTCCAAGTTAGATCAATACCTACACTAGTTTTTATGCGTGATGAAATAGTAATCTTTTCAAACCCTGGTGTATTAGCTGAAAACAACTTTAAAAAAGCTATACAGCAACTTGTTGATTTAGACATGAAACAGGTGCAAAAAGATATAACAATAGCACAAGAAAAAGAAGATAATAATTAATTGCACCTAAATTTTGCAGAATCTAGCAAGGTATCAAATTTAGCTTACACATACAAGGTAACAGGAGGATCTTTAGCAAGCCTTCTTACTAAATCTCTAGAACTAACAATACCTATAAGATCTTCAAAAGAATTTAAAATTAACACGGAACCAACTTCATATTCAGACATAACCAACGCTATCCCTCTTATATCAACTTTAGCATGCGTTGAAAACACTTTAGAATTCATTAAGTCTTGTACTTTTTTTGTACTATCACTATTTAATTTACTATCATTAGTTACTACTAATTTTTTTAAAATATCACCACTAGATAACAAACCAACTAATAAATTATTTTCACTATATACAGGTAAATGATTAATATTAAATTCTTGCATTAAAGACCAAGCTTTATATACAGAGTCACCATCTTTAATAGTAATAACATTTCTACTCATAATATCTTCAGCCACCACTACAAGTTTACCTCTTTCAGTAAAAACCGTGTTGTTATCTTGATATTGCTTAATCGCTTCATTATTTAATGGAGATCGTTCTACAGATGTATATTCTTTGGCGGCAATAAATTCTTGCTCAAAACCAGACTCACCAATAGCATCATCAGCTTTAGATTTTGCCATTTTCATAGAATCAGCTCTTAAGCGTGCAACTGAAATGTTTTGCTTTCCTTGAGCTGAATAGATAATAAACATAATAGTTTCCACTTCTAAAAATAGAGAATTGAGTTATACCTAAACCCTGCAAGTAATTGCACACATAGAGCACAAGCTATTGATTCGTAGAGCAATATTTTATTTTTCGGCAATATCAATAAGTATTGCACTCAAATAAAATTCACTCTACAAATCAATATCTCGTGCTCTATGTGTGCAATTATTTACAGGATTTAGGTTATAATTGTAAACTAATTTCATGAGGAGAGCAAAATGTCAGTATTAGTTACACAACAAGCACCAGATTTTACTTCAGCAGCGGTCTTAGCAGATGGATCCATTGTTGAAGATTTTAATTTATATAATCATATTAAAGGCAAGTATGCAGTTGTATTTTTTTACCCTTTAGATTTCACTTTTGTATGCCCATCAGAAATACTATCCTTTGACCACAGAATTGATAATTTTAAGGCGTTAAATTGTGAAGTTATAGGTATTTCAGTAGATTCTCAGTTTACTCATAATGCATGGCGTAATACACCAGTAAATGATGGTGGTCTAGGACCTGTAAAATTCCCATTAGTGGCAGACTTAGGTGGTTCAATTATGAAAGACTATGGCGTAGTTCACCCTGCCAACATAGCCTTACGTGGAGCTTTTTTAATTGATTTAAATGGCATAGTTCGCCATCAGGTAGTAAATGATTTACCTCTTGGGCGTAATGTCGATGAAATACTCCGCACGCTTGATGCTTTACAGTTTCATGAAGAGCATGGTGAAGTTTGCCCTGCTGGTTGGAGCCGTGGTGATGAAGGGATGACAGATACTCCTGCTGGCGTAGCTGACTACCTCTCTAAACATAGCGACAA
>CAZJWQ010000102.1:0-5237 GCA_964549645.1 uncultured Piscirickettsiaceae bacterium
AGGGTAATTACTCCACTTTGAAAATGGTGTTTCGCCTTTATAAGGTTGTATTTGGGTACGTAATACCCCTGTTTCATAAGCAGGTATTTCATCTCTAATTTGACCATCTACACCAACCACAAAAGTATGCCCTCTATTGGCACTTCTGGCTATTTCTCTCCCTAATTCTAAAGCTCTAATTTGCACTTCTTGGCGTTGTTGAAATGGTTGTAAAGTATTGGCAAACCAACCATCATTACTAACATTAATTAAATAGCTTGTTGTATCAATATGCCTAGTTAGCCCTGAACCAAATGACATTTCATAACAAATAGAAAGCCCTACTTTATGTTTACCAATTTGCATTGGTAGAGGGTTAGTTTCACCTGCATTAAATTCTGAAAAAGGTATATCAAATAATGAACTTAAAAAACGAAATAGATCAGGAAAAGGAAAAAACTCACTGAAAGGTACTAAATGGCTTTTTTTATAGACAAGTTCAGTATCTCTAGCATTTACTATAGCATTATAAAATCGGTCATTTTCTAGACCTGCGGTAGCTTTGTGCCTAATTATTACCCCCATTAAGATATCTTTTTCTAATAATTGTGCATCTGCAATAAAAGTTTTTAAATCTCTATTTTTAACTTGATCAAAGTAAGCAGGTATTGAGACTTCTGACCATACTATTACATCTGCATCTAAATTTTCTCTACTTAAGCTTACGTAAGTATGTAAGGTTTTTTTAAACTGCTCTGGTGACCATTTTTTATCTTGGCTAACATTGGCTTGGATTAAAGCTATATCAACAGGTAAACCGTCTTTTTCAACAAATTCTATATTTTTGACAGATAAAGAGACTAGCCACAATAAAAATATGAATAAACTAGGTATAATCCAATTTCTTATCACAAACATAAATAATAATAAACCAGCAGTAATAGATACAGTTAGGCTAACTGCTGCTATGCCAAATACTGGGACTAGCCCATCTAACCAAGAAAATAGGTGAGTATTACCTATTAATAAAAAAGGGAAGCCTGTAAACAAAGTTGCCCGTAACATTTCAAAAAACACTATAGCAACAGGCATTAAAAAAACAAAACCTAAGAATTTTTTTTCTGGATCATAAAAATAATGTACAACCAAACCTGCTAACATAAAATACATAGATAAAAGTAATACAAAAATAAATGTTGCAAGTGCAGAAAGGGCTAAAGATATGCCTGAATAAACATACAGACTAGAAAACAACCAACTAACCCCTACCCCAAATAATCCAAGCCCAAACCATAGCCCTATTCGCATAGAATTTATTCTAGATTCTGACTTATGCCAAAGCCAAAATAAAATTGCTAGAGAAACAAGCATTATTGCCGAAACACTAACTGGGGCATATGCCAACACTGCGGCCATACCTGCTATAAATGCATAAAAGGCATGTTTAGTTGGTAAAAAAACTGCCAAACTTTTAAAAATCATTTTCATTTTATTAAGGGTCTTACTAAATATTCATCTACTTTACGGGCATCAGCTTTATTAACTTTAAATTTAAAGCCTACAAGCTCGAACTCTTCATTTATTTTAGGTATTTTGCCTAAATCTTGTAGAATTAACCCTCCTATAGTTTCACTTTTATTATCGGTTAAATCACATTTAAAAAACTTATTAAATTCACTAACTGAAGTAATTGCTTCTACTAAAAAGCCGCCAGAAATATGTTTTTGAATATTATCTTCAGAGTCATCATGCTCATCTTCTATTTCGCCAACAATTTGTTCTAATACATCTTCAATGGTAACCAAGCCTGCAAATTCACCGTACTCATCTACTACTAATGCCATATGGTTACGACTTTCTTTAAAGTCTCTTAATAAAACATTTAGGCGTTTACTTTCAGAAATCATTTTAGGGTTGCGGTAAAGTTTTTGCAGATCTGCATGGTTATTTAGCTGTTTTTGAGCCATAGCCCTTAAAACATCTTTTGCCATTAAAACACCAACAATTTCATCCTCTATAGAAAAAACAGGGTATCTTGAATGAGAGGTTTCTAACATTTTACTAATTATTGTTTCTAAAGAATCTACTTCATCAACATAGGCTACTTGCACCCTTGGTATCATCACACTTTTAACTTTAGAATCTGCCACTTCTAAAACACCTTTTAACATTAATAGCGAATCTGCTTCTATTAAATCTTGTGCTTGTGCATCTTCTAAAATACTTTCTAAATCTTTTCTATTTTCTGGTTCCTTTAAAAAAAATTTAGTTAGTTTTTCTATCCATGTTAAATTTGACTTGTCTTCACTCATAAGGAGATGATATTCCCATTTTTTTTAAAATTAAAATTTCTAAACTTTCCATTTGTTGTGCTTGTAAATCATCTATATGATCGTAACCATAAAGATGCAAACAGCCATGTATTAGCATGTGCTGCCAATGGTGTTCTAAGTTTTTATGTTGTTGTTTTGCTTCATTTGCTATAACTTCAGCACAAATTATTATATCACCAAGATATCCATCATAACTACCTTCTATTTTTTCAAAAGGGAATGATAATACATTGGTTGCAGATTGTTTATTTCTATAGTCTGCATTTAACTGTGTAATTTCAGTTTTTTCTACAATTCTAACTGTTACTTCTACCGACTTTTGCTCTTTTAATTGTGTACTAATAATAGCTAGCCATTTGGTAAGCTGTTGTTTAGTAGGTATAAATAATTTATTGTTTTTATTTAAGGCATTTTGATAATTAAGCTCGATCATTTGCTGGTTTTTTCAAACTTATCGTAAGCTCTAACTATTTTTTGTACTAATTTATGCCTAACCACATCTTGTGGTTGAAAAAAACTAAAACCTATATCACTAACCCCGTCTAGTACTTCTATGACATCTCGTAACCCAGACTGTTGATGTTTTGGTAAATCGCATTGAGTTATGTCGCCAGTAATTACTGCTTTAGAGCCAAAACCGATTCTGGTTAGAAACATTTTCATTTGTTCTACAGAAGTGTTTTGTGCTTCATCCAATATAATAAAAGATTCATTTAGAGTTCTGCCACGCATAAAAGCCAAAGGAGCTACCTCTATAACATGCTTTTCAATTAATCTTTCTACTTGTTCAAAACCTAACATTTCAAATAATGCATCAAATAATGGGCGTAAATATGGGTCTATTTTTTGGCTTAAGTCACCAGGTAAAAAACCTAATTTTTCACCTGCTTCTACTGCTGGTCTAGTTAAAATAATACGTCTAACTTGTTCACTTTCTAAAGCTTCAACTGCGGTAGCCACTGCTAAATAAGTTTTACCAGTTCCAGCAGGACCTATGCCAAAATTTATATCAAAATTTCTAATATCTTTAATATAATTAGCTTGGTTGGTATTACGAGTTTTTAAAGATTTTTTTCTTAATTTTATATATTCATGTTCGGTAGCTTCAAGATTATGATCTATAACATTAATTGGGCGTAAAGTGGCATCGACCATTTCAAAGCTAATAATTTCTTGTTGAGAGGTTTTGTATAAATCTCTTAATAATTGCTCTACTTTTATCAATTTATTGGCTACACCTGTAACACTAAAAGCAAAACCTAAGTGGTTAATTTCCACCCCTAAATATATTTCAATTTGGCTAAAATGCTCAGAATGATAACCACACAAATTAAGTAAAGCATTGTTATTTTCAGGTGCAAGATTAAATTTTATAGTTTGTAGTTTATTAATCACAGGGCAACGTATTGTAATTGGGATTGTAATTGAGAATATTTTTCTGCTTCAGGGGTCGCTACTAAAACACCTTTTAAAGAATTTTTATAAGCTTCAACTACTTCAACATCAACAAATTGCCCAATTAAATCAGCAGAACCTGCAAAATTAATAACTCGGTTATTTTCAGTTCTACCCATTAAGTCATTAACCGACTTTAATGATAAACCTTCGACCAATACACGCTGTATAGTGCCTTGCATAGATTGACTAATACCTGCCGTTTGCTCATTAAGCATAGCTTGCAAAGCTTGCAATCTACGTTTTTTCATAGCTAATTCAACATCATCAGGAAATTCTGCAGCTGGCGTGCCTGGGCGTGGGCTATATATAAAACTAAATGAACGATCATAGTTTAAATCTTTAACTAAAGCTAAGGTTTGCTTGAAATGATCGCAAGTTTCACCAGGGAAACCAATTATAAAATCTCCAGATAAAGCTAAATTTGGGCGTATTTTGCGTATTTTGCGTATGGTAGATTTATATTCAAGCACCATATGATTACGTCGCATCATAGCTAATACATAGTCAGAACCTGACTGAATAGGTAGGTGTAAATGTGAAACTAATTCTGGCACTTCAGCGTAACAATCAATTAAACTTTGAGTCATTTCATTTGGATGAGAAGTAGTATAACGAATTCTATCTATACCATCAACCATACTAACAGCATGTATTAATACAGCTAAGTCAGAAATGTCTCCATCGTCCATTAACCCTTGATATGCATTAACATTTTGCCCTAATAGATTTACTTCTCTTACTCCTTGGGTCGCTAAAATATTAATTTCTTCCATTACATCTGCAAAAGGGCGACTAAATTCTTCGCCCCTGGTGTAGGGAACAACACAAAAAGTACAATATTTAGAACAACCTTCCATTACCGAAACAAACGCAGAAACCCCATTTGATTCAGGGGCGGCAAGGTTATCAAATTTTTCAATTTCAGGGAAAGAAATATCAATAATTGCCTTTTTTTTGATTTTCTTATTTTCAGCATTTCTAGCACGTAAATCTAATGATTGATTTATCATTGCTGGTAATCTATGCAATGTTTGTGGCCCAAAAATAACATCAACAATAGGGGCACGTCTGCGAATTACATTACCTTCTTGAGATGCTACACAACCACCAACAGCAATAATTCTATTTACCTTAGCTACTTTCCATTTTTTCCAACGCCCTAATTCATCAAAAACTTTTTCTTGGGCTTTTTCTCTAATAGAACAAGTATTTAAAATTAATACATCCGCATCATCAGCATTATCAACCAATTGTAGACCGTAAGTTTTTTCTAATAGTTTAGCCATACGATCAGAATCATACTCATTCATTTGGCAACCATAAGTTTTAATAAATAACCCACCAGTAAATGGTGATTTATGTAATTGTAATACAGACATTAATTAACCTTAAAAAACTTTACTTATAAAAACAACTCGCTCATTTTAACACAATACAAATTTAACTATAAATTATAAAGTAACCCTG
>CAZJWQ010000103.1:0-5204 GCA_964549645.1 uncultured Piscirickettsiaceae bacterium
CCAAAATGGTTATGGAGCAGAACCCCCGCAATTAGAGAAAGATTAAACATACCTACTAGCTGGTTAGAAATAACAATTGTAGAAGGTAAAAATAGGCAAGTAAGAAGAATGACCGCGACAGTTGGTTTCCCTACTTTACGTTTAATAAGAACTAAAATAGGTTCGTGGCAATTAAATAACCTTAAACAAGGAGAGTATAGGCTTGAGACTGTTAACTAATAACCCTAATAATGCTAACATAAAAGTTATTGTTGGTATGTCTGGTGGGGTAGATTCATCTACCACCGCATTAATTTTAAAAAAACAAGGCTATAATGTTGAAGGCTTGTTTATGAAAAATTGGGAAAAAGACGATACGGAAGACTTTTGCCCTGCAATGGCTGATCTACAAGATGTAATGGCTATTTGTGAAAAACTATCAATAAAATTACATATAAAAAACTTTTCTAAGGACTATTGGGATAGAGTTTTTGAACACTTTATTAGTGAATATAAAGCAGGCAGAACTCCCAACCCTGATATTCTTTGCAATAAAGAAGTAAAGTTTAAAGCTTTTCTCAATTATGCTTTAACATTAGGCGCTAACTATATTGCAACAGGGCATTATGCTAGGATTAAAAATAACAATGGTGTTTATCAATTATTAAAAGGCCTAGATAGTAATAAAGATCAAAGCTATTTTTTATATACTTTACAACAGCACCAATTGGCAAAAATATTATTTCCAATAGGAGAACTAGAAAAACCATTGGTAAGAAAATTAGCCCAAGAAGCAAGTTTAATAACTCACAATAAAAAAGATAGCACAGGTATTTGTTTTATTGGCGAAAGAAATTTTAAGGATTTTTTAGAAAGGTTTATACCCGCAAAACCTGGTAATATTATAAATGACCAAAGCACAATAATCGGCAAGCATCAAGGGTTGATGTACCATACATTAGGGCAAAGAAAAGGTTTAGGCATTGGTGGAGGGCATGGCGATACAGGGGAGGCATGGTTTGCCGCAGATAAAGACCTTGCAAACAATAACCTTATTGCAGTACAAGGCAAGCAACACGCATTATTAAATCACCTATATTTAACTGCCACAATTATTGACTGGGTAGCTGGTAGCCCACCACCAACAGGCATAGAATTAAAAGCCAAAATTCGTTATAGACAAACAGAACAACCGTGTACAATAATCGAAAATAAAGCAGGTAAAATTACAGTAAAATTTACACACTGCCAAAATGCAATTGCACCTGGTCAATCTATAGTATTTTATCAAGATGATATATGTTTAGGTGGGGCAGTAATAACCGAAAGATTTCATAATCAAAAAGAAATAACATGAATCAATATCAACAACAAGACCGAACAATAGCCATTATAGGTATTTACCAAGCAGCACAACAAGTACATACCCTTGCAACAACAGGCAAGCTTAATACAGTAGCTTTTAATGCTAGTATAAATTCAATCTTTAATAGTAACCCAGATGATACTTTAGATGTATTTGGAGGTGCTGAAAATATTCAATTAGGGCTAAATACACTGTTAGCACAAATGAATTCTGATAGCAAAGAGCAAGGCAGAAATGTAGAAGTAACTAGATATATAATTGGCTTAATGATCTTAGAAAAGAAGATATCAAATGACCCAGAGCTGTTAAGCAAACTATTTAGAGTGATAGAATCAGCAAAAAATAACAGGTCTCATTTTGGTGATTTTCACGAAAATATAATAGCAACTCTTGCTAGAGCCTATAGTGAAAATGTAAGCACAGTAAACCCAAGGATAATGGTAAACGGTGCGCACGGACACTTACAAAACCCGAATATAGCCAATAAAATAAGGGCGTTATTACTAGCAGGGATAAGAGCCAGTATGCTATGGAGGCAGGTAGGTGGTAGTAGGTGGGGTTTATTATTATCGAGAAAAAAATATTTTAATAGTGCTAAAGATTTAATTAGGAATGTTGAGTAATTATTTTTTACTGGAGGGGTTTTAATAAATGTCGCAAGCTATAAACCTACAAGAATCTACAATATCCTTAACCGTTTTACAGTTGTTAACTGATGATATTCAGCAGATTAAGTATGAAATAAATCAAAAGATTGATAAAAACCCTGATAATTTTATTAACTCATCTATCATTTTAGAGCCTAAAATAAAATTAGATGACCCTACCTTTTTAGCTTTATTGGTTGAATTTTTATATCAATTACAAATAGTACCAATTGGTATTAAAACTCAAGACCAAGTTATGCAACAGCAAGCTGAGTATGCAGGTTTAGCAGTTTTTTCTAGCCAATTAAATACAAATACTACTAGTAGCTTAACTGAAAACTCTACTTATACAACTGCTTTAATAATTAATAATGTTCGTTCTGGGCAGCAAGTATATGCAAAAAATAGAGACTTAATTGTTACAGGTTCTGTAAACCCAGGGGCAGAAGTTATTGCTGATGGTAATGTGCATATTTATGGTCAAATTAAAGGTAAGGTTTTTGCGGGTGGCTCTGGTTCTAAACAAGCAAAAATATTTGCATACAATTTAAACCCAGAAATGTTAAGTATTGCTGGTTTATACCAATTGTCTGAAGATATTGATGAAAATTATAAGCAAGGTTTTGTAGAAATTTTTTTAGATGAAGAAACTAACCAGCTTAACTATAAAAGTATTTTTAAATCGGAGTAGATAATGTCGCAAGTAATTGTTGTTACTTCTGGAAAAGGTGGTGTTGGCAAAACTACTACTAGTGCAAGCATTGCTGTAGGATTAGCTTTAAAAGGCTATAAAGTTGTAGTAATTGACTTTGATATTGGTTTAAGAAATTTAGACCTTATTATGGGTTGTGAAAAACGGATAGTCTATGATTTTATAAACGTTTTGCAAGGTGAAGTTAACATTGAAGAAGCTTTAATTGCAGATAATATGGTTGAAAATCTTTATATTCTTGCATCTTCACAAATTAGAGATAAAGATGATCTTACTAAAGATGGTGTAGGTAAGATAATAAATTCTTTAAAAAAATTAGAATTTGATTATATAATTTGTGATTCACCAGCGGGCATTGAAAAAGGTGCCCAACTAGCTTTATATTATGCAGATGAAGCAATAATTGTAACTAACCCAGAAATGTCATCGGTGCGTGATGCCGACAGAATGCTTGGTATTTTACAAGGTAAAACTAAACGAGCAGAAGATGGTCAAGCTCCTATTGTTGAACGGGTAATTCTAACAAAGTATAATCCTTTAAGGGTTGAAGCAGGGGAGATGTTATCAGTAGAATATGTATTAGATTTATTACATATTCCTTTGTTAGGTGTAGTGCCTGAATCGGCACAAGTTTTGAGTGCAACCAATGCTGGTGTACCTGTAATTTTAAACACCGATACTGATATCTCAGCGGCTTATTCCGATATAGTAGAGCGTATTGCAGGAGATGATTGTGAGCAAAGATTTTTAACAGTACCTAAAAAAGGTTTTTTTAAAAGAATGTTTGGAGGATAAAGTGAATATTTTTGATAAGGCAAAAGACATACAACAGAAAGTTTTTGATAAAAGTGCAGAATTTAGCAGTGATGAAATAATTGCAGATGTTATAATTAAAGCGGTTGAAAAGCAAGAAAAAGTTAATGCTATCTTAAAAGAGAAGGGTTTTAATTACATAGTAAGTGACCTTGATTTATCAATGGGAATACCACCGACTATTACTTTTGGAATAAGAAGAATAAGTACAAAGCCAAAAAAAATAGAGCAAGTACAAGTAGATAACCCTAATCAAGTTTAAAGATATTTAAAAGAGGAGATTTAAATGGCAGGTTGTAGGTACATTATTGAAGGTTATACCAATGATGGTAATAAATTTCGTCCAAGTGATTGGATTGACAGAGTAGCATCTATGATGGCTACTTATAAAGCACAAAGGCTAGTTTATTCGGATTATTTACACCCAGAGCTTTATCAAGGGCAAAAGTGTTTAATACTTAATTCTAGCTTAGAAACTGAAGACCCTAGTATGTACAAATATGTTATGGATTTTGCTAAAAGCAATAATTTAAAATTTACAGAAGTTTGTGATATTATCAACGCAGATTTAGGTTCTTAGTAGGTTTTAATAGTACGCTTAAATTATTTGAGTTCCAAAGACCAATGTAACCATGCCAGCTAATGCCAGAAATGGTCCAAATGGTATCGCAGTATTAATAGCTTTAATTTTCATTATGCTTAACAATACTGCAATTATTATACTGCTAACAGCAGCAATTAATATTATTTGTGGTATTGCCATAAAGCCAAACCAAGCACCAAGTGCGGCTAATAATTTAAAGTCCCCAAAGCCCATCGCTTCTTTTCCTGTTATTGCTTTAAACACATAAAAAAGCGTCCAAAGTAACATGTATCCTGCTGCCGCTCCAATTACTGCATGTTCTAATGAGCTAAATATACTTTGAGTGTTAATTAATAGCCCTAACCACATTAAAGGTAAGCTTAATTTATCTAAAATAAGTTGATGTTCAATATCAATTATAGTTATAGTAATTAAAAAATAAGTGAATATTAAAGCAAAAAAACCTATGCCAGTTAGTTGAAAGGTTAAAATTATATAAACCGTTAAAAGCATTGTAGTTAATTCTATTAACGGGTAGCGAATGGATATTTTTGTATGGCATTTTTTACAACGACCTTTAGCAAACAGCCAGCTAAAAAGAGGGAATAATTGATACCAGTTTAATGTTTTTTTACAATTTGGGCAGGATGATCTTGCAACGGATATTTGTTTAAATTGTTGCTCTGCTGCTAGCTCCATTATTCTAGGTAACCGCCAAGTTAGCATAGATATAAAGCTACCAATAAGTAAACCAAAGATGGCTGTAATAATAATTAATTGTACGGTTGTTATCTCAGCCATTATTTATTCGCTGTAAATAACACAGTTACGGTCATTTTCCCATACAGTTAATTTATGCATTTTTACATACTCACTGGTTATTTTTGTTTGAATTTGTTGGTAAATAAATTGGGCTATATTTTCTGCGGTAGGGTTAGTTTTAGTAAAATATGGGTGGTCATTTAAGTAACTATGGTCAAGCTCTGTAATAACTTCTTTGGCATGTTTCTTTATTTGTTTAAAGTCTATAACCATGCCTATTTCATTTAATTTTGTGCCTATAATCTCTACTTCTATCTTCCAGTTATGCCCATGTAGTTTCGC
>CAZJWQ010000104.1:0-5127 GCA_964549645.1 uncultured Piscirickettsiaceae bacterium
AGATGCGTATTTTATATAAAAACACTGTGTTTGCAAGTTATTTTTATTGTTTTTTGTAAAAAAACTTAACCATTCCCAATTTCGGATAAATAAGACTCATATCCACCAAAATAAATATTAAATTCATTTTCTCTCATCTCTAATATTCTAGTTGCAAGCGAGGATACGAACTCTCTATCATGAGATACAAATATTATTGTGCCTTCAAAATTTTCTAAAGCAAGATTTAGCGATTCAATGGATTCCATATCTAAATGATTGGTTGGTTCATCCATAATAAGTATATTTGGTTTTTGCAGCATTAGCTTACCAAAAAGCATTCTTCCTTGCTCTCCACCAGAAAGCACTTTTACTGATTTATCTATGTCTTTTTGTGAAAATAGCAAACGACCTAAAACTCCTCTAATAACTTGCTCATCATCACTAGGAGCTTTCCATTGGGTCATCCAGTCAATCAAACTCATATCTTCAGAAAAATCTTGGGCATGATCTTGAGCGTAATAACCAATTTTAGAGTTCTCTGACCATTTAATTTCTCCTGAATTTATATCAATATCTCCAACCAATGTTTTTAATAGTGTTGTTTTACCTACCCCGTTTGCTCCAATAACAGCTAACCTTTCTCCAACTTCTAACGCAAGCTCCATACCTGTAAAAACATGTTTATCATTATATGACTTGGATACACTGTCTACCTCTAGTGCAAGACGAAATAATTTTTTTCTTTGCTCAAAGCGAATAAAAGGATTTACTCTACTTGATACTTTTACTTCATCTAATTCAATTTTATCGATTAGTTTGGCTCGGGAAGTTGCTTGCTTGGCTTTTGATGCATTGGCAGAAAATCTACTTACAAAGCTTTTTAGTTCATTGATTTGATTTTGCTTTTTTGCATTATTAGCAAGCAGACTTTCTCTTGCTTGAGTTGCTGCAAACATATATTGGTCGTAACTACCTGGGTATACCCTTAACTCTCCATAATCTAAGTCTGCCATATGAGTACAAACAGAATTTAAGAAGTGTCTATCATGAGAAATAATAACCATAGTTGATTTTCTTTCATTCAAGATATTTTCTAGCCAACGAATTGTATTTATATCTAGGTTGTTTGTTGGCTCGTCTAATAATAATATATCGGGATCAGAAAAAAGAGCTTGTGCTAATAGCACTCTTAATTTCCAGCCCGGAGCTACTTCTGACATTAGACCTAAATGTTGCTCTACAGGTATTTCGAGACCTAGTAGCAACTCCCCTGCTCTTGATTCTGCGGTATAACCATCAAGCTCACCAAATTCTATTTCTAAATCAGCTACTTTTATGCCATCTTCTTCTGTCATCTCAGCTAAGCTATAAATTCTATCTCTTTCTTGCTTAACTTCCCATAATTTTGGATTACCCATAATTACGGTATCAACAACTGAAAACTGCTCAAAAGCAAATTGATCTTGCTTTAATTTTCCTACTACATCTTCTGGATCAGTAGCTACATTTCCTGCTGTTGGGATTAAATCTCCACCAAGAATTTTCATAAAGGTAGATTTACCAGAACCATTGGCACCAATTAAGCCGTAACGATTACCGTTACCAAATTTAACCGATATATTTTCAAAAAGAGGTTTTGCACCAAATTGCATGGTGATATTAGAGGTAAAAATCAATTCAACTGTCCTTAGATTTATATTTACTTGTAAAAAAAAAAGGGCTAATTATAAAATAATTAACCCTATTAACCTAATCCGTAAATAGGAATTTGGTGATATATACCAATTTCCTATTTACAAATTAGGGTTTTATATTGCTTCTGTAAGTAATGCATTCATTCGTTTAATAAATTCTGCTGGGTTTTCTAATTGATCTCCCTCAGCAAGCTGTGCTTGTTCTAGTAAAAATAATGACCACTGTTTGATTTTTTCTTCATCTTCTAAGCTTGCTAATTTTTTTACTAAATTATGGTTTGGATTAAGCTCTAACACGGGTTTTTGTTGCGGCATAGCTTGCCCCATTTGCTCCATCATACGAGCCATATGTGCAGACATATCCCCTGCGGCACTTACTACACAGGCGGGTGAATCAGTTAGGCGATTAGTAATTTGCACATCTGAAACTAAATCAGCAATAGATTTTTTTACTTTTTCTGCTAAGTCTTCACGAGTTTTTTTGTCATCTTCTGAAAGATCTTTTTCTTCATTATCAAACTCTTTTAAATCTGCTGAGGTAATAGACTTTAATGGCTTACCATCAAACTCTGTCAGATGAGAAACCAACCATTCATCAATTTTTTCAGTTAATAATAAAACTTCTATACCTTTTTTACGGAACATTTCTAAATGTGGGCTTCCGGCGGCGGCGGCATAGGTATCAGCAGTGATAAAATATATTGATTCTTGTTCTTTACCCATTCTATCAACATAACTCTCTAATGAGATTCTTGCTTCTTTATTAGAGCTTTTATCAGTTGTGGCAAAACGTAATAACTTGCTTATTTTTTCTTTGTTGGCAAAATCTTCAACTAAACCTTCTTTTAAGACATTGCCAAACTGATCTGAAAACAAATTAAAATTTGTTTGGTCTTCTGCTTTTGCTAGCTTAGCTATTGCTCCTAAAATACGCTTAACTGAGGCTGAGCGTATTTTATCTACCACTTTATTACTTTGTAATATTTCACGCGATACATTTAATGGTAAGTCGTTTGAATCTATAACACCTCTTACAAAACGTAGGTAAGATGGTAATAAATTTTCTGCATCATCCATTATATATACACGTTTAACATATAATTTTAGTCCATAACGACGTTCACGGTCATATAAATCAAACTGGGCTTTTCTTGGTAGGTATAGCAATGAAGTATACTCAAGCGTACCTTCAACTTTATTATGCATAGTTGATAAAGGTGCTTCATAGTCATGTGAAATTGACTGGTAAAAGTTTTTATAGTCTTCTTCACTTATTTCTGACTTTGGTTGTATCCATAGTGCAGTGGCTTTATTTACTTGTTCTAGTGTTTTTTTATCGGTTTCTTTACCATCTTCATCTACTTCACCTTTCCACATTTTAATAGGAAAGCTTATATGGTCAGAATAGGTGGTTATAATGTTTTTGATTTTATAATCATCTAAAAACTCATCCATATTTTCTTTTATATGCAAAGTAATGGTTGTGCCTTTAGTATCTTTGTCTATGGTTTCAAGAGTGAAGTCTCCTTCCCCTTGCGAAACCCACTTTGTTCCTGCTGATTTTTCATCACCTGCTTTACGAGTGATTAATACTACTTCATCTGCAACTATAAATGAGGCATAAAAACCTACCCCAAATTGACCTATAAGATTACTATCTTTTGCTTGGTCACCTGTCATGTTTTCTAAGAATTTTTTGGTGCCTGAATTAGCGATAGTACCGATATTTGCAACTACTTCATCACGAGTCATTCCAATACCGTTATCTGCAATAGTTATTGTTCTAGCATCTTTATCAAAATTTATTTCTATTGCTAACTCTTCTTCACCTTCTGTTAAAGTATCATTAGAAACTGCTTCAAAACGTAATTTATCTAATGCGTCAGATGAATTTGAGATTAACTCTCTTAAAAAGATTTCTTTATTACTATATAAAGCATGAATCATTAGCTTTAATAACTGACTTACTTCGGTCTGAAAGGCATGGGTTTCTGTTTTACTCATTGGTAACTTCCTAAATATATTTTATAATTAATTTGCTTAATTTAATGGGTTGCGTATAATTTTTTTCAAGGGATGACTTTAAGAAAAATATCCCAAATCCCTATATAAAAATATGAATAATGTGTAAGATATTGTTTTCACAGGGAAAGAAAAAATGCTAATCGCACCCATAGGTTCAGTGGCTATTTTTTCTTTTTCTGTGGAATCAAGAGCTTGTGCAGGATTCGTGTTTTTATGTAGGGATTTGGGAATATATAAACTATGATTAAATTAGCTATTACAGGTGGAATAGGCAGTGGTAAAACTACTGTTTTAAATTGGTTTAAGTCTAAATCTATAGCTACTATTAGTGCCGATAAAATTGCTCATAATTTAGTGCAAAAAGGACAAATAGGCTTAGATAATATTGTAAACTTTTTTGGGCAGGATGTTTTAGATGAAGCTGATGAGTTAAAGCGTGATTACCTTCGTGATTTAATTTTTAATAATTCTAATGCCAAACAAACTTTAGAAAATATTATGCATCCTCTTATCAATCAAGAAATTTTACAGCAAATTGAAATTTTAAAAGCAAATAATAACTTAGTTGTTATAGAAATACCCTTATTAGCTGAAATAGGTAAACCTGATTATATTGATTTAGTTTGGACTATAGAATGTTCTAAAAATATACAAATTAAACGAGTTAAAGAACGTAGTAATTTATCTGAATTAGATATTTTAAAGATAATTAACAATCAAGCAAACAATAATCAACGAGCAAAAATAGCTGATTTAGAAATTGACAATAATACTAAAATACTTAATCTTTACAAAAGGTTAGAGCTAGAACTAAACAAACTTGTAAAGAAATATGCCTTATAAAATTAGCTACATTCATAATAAATTTAAATACACGGCAATAATTCCAAGAAATAGACTTGCATACACTATTATAAAAAGTTTAGTTTTTTTAAAACTTAACTTATCAGACCTACAAAATATTGTAAAAATTAGTAATTTAAACCCTATGATGATTGTTAGTGAAACGCAATTTAATCAAATGGTCAAACTTAAAACAGGTTTAGATATGATTTATAATTCTATACAATTACATGACAATAGTCGTATTTATTACCATACCAATTGGTGCGTAAGACAAAATAGTTGGTTACTAATGACAGAACAATTAAGTAAATTATCTATTGAGGTAACTACTATAAAAGGCATGAGCAGCCAAATAACCACCAAATATAAACAACCCACTTAATGCTTTTTAACTACAATGCTAACCTCTATATAAAATCATAATACTAATGCAACTCTTTTAAAAACCTCTCATTTTAAAATATTAAGTTAAAACTATTGGTGTGAATATACATTTTAAAACACTATAATTTTTCCAAATACTTACAGCATAATTCACGCTTATATGCAGGGATTCAGGTTAAAGGTATAAGTTTTTTTT
>CAZJWQ010000105.1:0-5022 GCA_964549645.1 uncultured Piscirickettsiaceae bacterium
AAAATCAGAAACAGCTCTTAATCCTCTTAATAAAACATTACCATTTATTTTTTTCGCAAAATCAACTAATAAACCATCAAAGCCCACAACCTTTACATTGGTTATATCTTTAGTAATTTCTTGTGCTAAACCTACCCTTTCTTCTAATGAGAATAGAGTTTTTTTATTTTTATTATTAGCAACAGCAATTATTAAGCTATCATAAAAACGAGCCGCCCTTACAATTAAATCAAAATGTCCATTGGTTATAGGATCAAAAGTCCCTGGATATACAGCTATTATTGACATATAAATTCTTATACTATATTTTAAAGTTAATATTTTAACCTAAATCCCTATGTAGAAATTTGAATTTAAAAGTCTTAGCCCAATGGTTGTTTAATTAATGTATCTGCCCTATAATTTATTTTTTTACAATCCTAATCTTTCATTTAAATGCAATTAATTCGCGGTATTCACAATTTAGCTAGCCATAAACAAGACTTAGAAAAGGGTTGTGTATTAACAATAGGTAACTTTGATGGAGTTCATCTAGGTCATCAACAAATTCTAAAACAATTAAATAAACATGCCATAGCAATGAACTTACCTAGCGTGGTAATGTTGTTTGAACCTTTACCTATTGAATATTTTTCTGCTAAAAAAGCCCCAGTAAGGTTAATGAACTTACGAGAAAAAATAAATGCTTTTAACCAAAATAACCTGGTTAATAAAATACTGTTGTGCAAATTTAACCAGCAATTTGCCCAGCAAACAGCTATGGAGTTTGTACAAGAATTACTTGTTAAGCAGTTAAATGTTAAAAAATTAATAATAGGCGATGATTTTAGATTTGCTAAAAATCGTGAGGGAGATTTTAATTTTTTGCAACAACAAGGCAAAAAATTAGGCATGCAAGTAGAAAAACAAGCAACTTTTGAAATAGACGGAGCAAGAGTTAGCAGCACCAGAATTAGACAATGCTTAGCTAACAACAATTTATCGGCAGCCAATTTTTTATTAAATGATTGTTTTAGTTTTAATGGGCGAGTTATTCACGGTAAAAAACTAGGTAGGCAACTAGGTTTTCGTACGCTAAACTTAAACCCTAAGCGTAATAAAATGCCAATAAATGGGGTTTACAGCGTGTACGTTAGTGGTTTAGCAAAAGAGAATATTGCAGGCATTGCCAATATAGGCATTAGACCTACCGTTAATGGTGTACAACCTGCTATAGAGGTACACCTTTTTAATTGGCAAAAAGATGTTTATGGTGCTCATGTTGGGGTACACTTACATAAATTTATTAGAAACGAACAAAAATTTTCAAACCTAGATGATTTAAAAAAACAAATTAAGTTAGATGTAAAACAAGCAAAATACAACCTAAATCTTGCAAGTGATTGTGCATATAGAGTGTAAGCTATTGATTCGTAGAGTAAATTTTATTTGAGTGCAATACTTATTGATATTGCCGAAAAATAAAATATTGCTCTACGAATCAATAGCTTATGCTATATGTGTGCAAGCACTTGCAGGATTTAGGTACAACCTAAATATAGACGAAAATCATGACTCAAGAAATTAAAAACTATAAAGACACCTTAAACCTACCTAAAACCAATTTTGCAATGCGTGGTAATTTACCCAATAAAGAACCTAAGCAAGTTAATGCTTGGTTAGAACAAGATTTATATAAAACTATTAGAGAAGAAATGGCAGGTAGGCCACAATTTATATTTCATGACGGCCCACCTTATGCCAATGGCAATATTCATATTGGTCATGCGTTAAATAAAGTCTTAAAAGACATGATAGTTAAATCTAAAATATTAAGTGGTTTTGATGCTCCATTTATACCAGGGTGGGATTGCCATGGTTTACCTATAGAGTTAAATGTTGAAAAGAAAAAAGGCAAAGTTGGCAAAAAAATAGGTGCTACGCAATTTAGAGAAGAATGCCGTAAGTATGCCCAAAAACAAGTAGAAAACCAAATGGCAGACTTTCAACGTTTAGGAATTATAGCCGACTGGAAAAACCCATATTTAACAAAAGACTTTCAATTTGAAGCAGATGAAATAAGAGCCTTAGCCAAAATAATTACCAAAGGTCATCTAATGAAAGGCACTAAGCCTGTTTATTGGAGTGTTGGTGGTCATTCTGCCTTAGCTGAAGCTGAAGTTGAATATGAAGATAAAAAATCCCATGCCATTTTTGTACGCTTTAAAGTAATCAATGAAGAGCAATTTTTTGCATGCTTTAATAAAGTAGACAATAAAATAGCCAATATAGGCACAGGGCAACTATCGGCTGTTATTTGGACGACAACCCCATGGACACTACCAGCCAACCAAGCAGTAGCTCTTAATGCTGAATTGAATTATGTTGTAGTGCAAGTCAACAACAGTACACAAACAGAAAGATTTTTTATAGCAGAAGATCTAGTAACCCAAACCATGCAAAAATGGGGTTTTGTTGATTATAAAATAATTGCCACAGCTAAGGGTAAAGCGTTTGATTTAATACAATTACAACACCCTTTTTATAAACGAACAGTACCAATAATTTTAGCCGAACATGTAACAACTGATACAGGTACAGGTGTAGTGCACACAGCACCCGCACATGGGCCAGATGATTTTAATGTTGGTCTTAAATATAAATTACCCCTAGACTGCCCAGTTGATGGCAGAGGTAACTTTGTAGAAGGAGTGGCTATTTTTAAGGGCGAAAACGTACTAAAAGTTGACACTCATATTATAGAAGTTTTAGAAGAGCAGGGTAATTTAGTAAATCATACCATGATTACTCACAGCTACCCACATTGTTGGCGAACTAAAACCCCACTTATCTTTAGAGCAACCCCACAATGGTTTATCTCCATGACCAAAGCTAATTTACGAGATAAAGCAATACAAGCAATAAAAAATGTTAAATGGGTTCCAGATTGGGGTCAATCTCGTATAGAAGGCATGGTTAATGATCGACCAGATTGGTGTATATCTAGGCAAAGATTTTGGGGCGTTCCTATAACAATATTTATCCACAAAGTAACTGGAGAAATGCACCCAAATACCGTTAATTTTATGGAAGATATTGCTAAACTAGTAGAAACAAAATCTATCGACGCTTGGTATGACTTAGACATAGATGCATTTTTAGGCAAGGATGCAAAAAATTACGAACAAGTAACTGATATTTTAGATGTTTGGTTTGATTCAGGGGTTTCACACTATACAGTATTAAATAAAAGAGAAAATATCAAACAAGCTGACCTATATCTTGAAGGTTCAGATCAGCATAGGGGCTGGTTTCAATCATCATTACTAACCTCTTTAGCTATGAATGATACGCCACCTTACAAGCAAGTATTAACCCACGGTTTTGCTGTTGATAAAGACGGCAAAAAAATGTCTAAATCTAAAGGCAATGTTGTTGCACCGCAAGATATTACCAATAAATATGGTGCCGATATTTTACGCCTATGGATTTCTGCCGCTGACTACCGCTATGAAATGACAATTTCTGACGAAATAATAAGCCGTACCGCAGATTCTTATCGCAGAATACGTAATACCTCACGCTTTCTATTAGCAAATTTAAATGGTTTTGACCCTGCAACTGACCTAGTTAGCTATCAAGACATGTTACCCCTAGACAAATGGGTAGTTGGCGAAGCATTTAAAATACAACAGCAAATAATTAAATCTTATGAAGAATATAATTTTCATGCAATATACCAAGCCATAACCCATTTTTGCTCAATAGAACTAGGAGCATTTTACCTAGATGTTATAAAAGACAGGCAATATACCTGCAAAACTAATGGTTTAGCAAGGCACTCAGCACAAAGTGCTTTATATCATATAATACAAGCCCTAACCCGTTGGATAGCACCAATTTTAAGCTTTACTGCCGAAGAAATTTGGCAACAAATACCAGCTAACAATACCAGCACTATCTTTACTAGCCAATGGTACAACCAACTAAATGCTTTAGATGAAAGTAAAACCATGAACTCAGAATTTTGGCAACAAATAATAGCAATTAGAGCAGAAGTAACTAAACAACTAGAAATATCACGCCAACAAGGCATAATAAAAGGCTCTTTAACTGCCGAAGTAGTTTTATATGCTAATGAAGATTTATTAAACGCTATGAGCCATCTAAAAGATGAACTAAGGTTTATATTAATTACCTCAACAGCCAAAATACAACCACTAGATAATAAACCAACGACCAATAAACCAACAACCGCTATAGCTAGTGAGATTGATGGCTTATATATTGCAGTCAATGCTACAAATAAAGCCAAATGCGACAGATGTTGGCATCATAGCGATGATGTAGGTAAACAACAACAAGACGCTAACCTATGCCAACGTTGTGTAACCAATGTATATGGCGATGGTGAAGTTAGAAGTTTTGCATAAAAGAGTATGCTTAAAATGAAACTATTACCACAAACCGCTTTAAAAACTCTTTGGTTAGCAATTTTACTAATTATTATTGACCAATACACCAAATACCTAGCTGTAAAATACCTAGTATTTGCTCAACCTGTACCAGTAATACCAAACCTAAATTTTACCCTGTTTTTTAATGAAGGTGCCGCGTTTGGTTTTTTAGCAAATATGGGTGGCTGGCAAATATGGTTTTTATCAATTGTAGCCTTAACAATAAGTGGCGTATTAATCTATTGGCTGCACAAACTGCCTGCCAAATTTAGCACAGAAGTTATAGCCCTTAACCTTATATTAAGTGGGGCAATAGGTAATGTTATAGACAGAATAGCACAAGGTAAAGTAACCGATTTTATCGATTTTTACATAGGTAATTGGCATTTCGCAACCTTTAATATTGCCGACATGGCAATATCTATTGGGGCTGCATTATTAATTTACCATGAGTTTTTTATAAAGCCAAAAAAAGAAAAGGCGCAAGAAAAAGAAACTTTATGAAATAGATATCTAAGCTAGCCTAAAAAATAACGGATTTTTATATAATAAAATGAATTTAAACAAGCTAGAGCAACAAATACAA
>CAZJWQ010000106.1:0-4959 GCA_964549645.1 uncultured Piscirickettsiaceae bacterium
ATTATGCAAAGGTCTCCCTATATTAGTATTTATTTGTAATATATTCTAAAAATTCTTTATTTTCTGTTTGCATACGTATTAATTGTAAATATATTTTATCATTTATGCAATGTTCTGTATTTTCTACGCTAAGCTCTTTTATTACTAATTGCTTACCTTCTAGCTTATCCAACTTATCTTTGGCTCCTAATATAGTAAAGCCTTGTTCGTGAAGCAGAGATTTTATTTCTATTATTAATTTGATGTCTTTATGTTGGTAATATCTTCTACCTCGCCTTTTATTGGGCTCTAGTTGTACAAAAGCTTGTTCCCAATAACGTAAAACATGTGCTTTTACTGTACATAATTGTGCGACTTCACCGATTGTGAAGTATTTTTTGTCAGGTATTTTTATAGGTTTAGCCTGGCTCATTATTATCTATTTTAGCTCGTAATTTTTGTCCTGCTTTAAATGTTACCACCCTACGAGCAGAAATAGGAATATTTTCTCCAGTCCTTGGGTTTCTACCAGGTCTGGCTTTTTTATCTTTTAATTCAAAATTACCAAATCCTGAAATTTTTACTTGCTCACCTTTTACTAGAACATTAGATATTTCTGCATAAAAAAGCTCAACTAGGTCTTTAGATTCTCTTTTATTAAACCCAAAATTATTAGTTAATTTTTGTACTAAACTTGCTTTGGTCAGTGTCATGGTTTTTCCTACTTATATTCATATTTTAATTCTGCAAAAACAGTTTTCTTGGCTAATTTTATCAGACTTATTACTAAATTATCAATTTCTTCGTCTTGCATGGTTCTAGTTTGGTGTTGCATTTTAAATGTTAAAGCTATTGATCTTTTATTTTCTTCTAACCCTTCACCTTGATAAACATCAAATACATCTATTGACTTTAATAGCGGTGAGTTTATGGATTGTAGTGCGTCTAGCAAGTTTTGTACTGGTAAATCTTGTTCTACCACAAATGCTAAATCTCGTTGTACTTCTGGAAATTTAGAAATAACGGTAGCTTTTGGTATGGTTAATTTTAAAATAGCATTTTGTTTTAAATCAAATAAAAATACTTTACCTGTCACACCTGCATCTTTAACTAAAGCTGGGTGTAACTGCCCTAATGTTCCTATTTGTTTGCCATCTTGTATAATTATAGCTGATTGGCCTGGGTGAAATATATCAATTTTTTTAGCTATAAATGTTACTTTACCTGTTAAATGACAGGTAGCTAAAATAGCTTCTACCTGTGCTTTCATGTCATAAAAATCAATATCTTTACTTTTACCTGTCCAGTTAGTGCTTTGTAAACTACCTACCATTGCCCCTGCTAACATTGGTTGTTGAATTAAGTTTTTAATAGTCCCATCTTTATTTATAAATACTAAGCCTGCCTCAAATAATTTTAAACTAGTTTGTTGACGATTCTGGTTATAGGCAATAGTATTTAATAAACCTGTAAATAATGATGTTCTCATAGATTTCATATCATCAGAGATAGGGTTTTTTAAATTAATAGCAGCTACCGATGGGATTAGTTTTTGTTGTAAAACTTCATCAACAAAACTGTAGGTAATTATTTCAAAAAAACCTTGGGCGATTAATAATTTTTTTATTTGATAAAGATCTTGTGCAGTTTCTGTAATTGTTGATAACCTTGTTGGGGCTTCTAAATTAATTTCTGGTAAATTATTGTAGCCATAAATTCTGCCTATTTCTTCAATTAAATCTGCTTCTATTGCTATGTCGTAACGATAAGTTGGTGCTAAAATACTCCAGCCATCATTATTTTTATTAATAGTAAAGTTTAAGCTAGTAAAAATTTTTTCAATGGTTAGGTTGTCTATTGCAATACCTAATAATTTGGTTATTCTTGCTGGCCTAAGTTGAATTACTTGTGGTTTATAAAGATTCTTATAATTTATTACAGATGTGATTTTAGATATATCTCCACCTGCTATATCGCTAAATAATTGTAAAGCTCTTTCTAGTGCTTTTTCGGGTAAAAATGCGTCTACTCCTCGTTCAAAACGGTGTGAAGAATCTGTGTGCAAGCCATATTGCCTAGCTTTACCTGTAATGGCTAGCGGGCTAAAGTTTGCACATTCAAAAAATATTCGTTTAGTTGTGGCTGAAACTGCACTAGTTAAGCCGCCCATAATTCCTGCTAAGGCAATTGCACCTGTATCATCGGCAATAACTAAAGATTGCTCATTTAGGGTTAATTGTTTATTATCAAGCGTGATAAGTTTTTCATTTGCATGGGCATACCTAACTACAATATCGCCAACTAATTTATCGGCATCAAACGCATGCATTGGTTGCCCTAGCTCTATTAACACATAGTTAGTAATATCAACGATAAAGTCTTTAGGGGTTATGCCTGAACGCTCTAACCTTTGCTTCATCCAAATAGGTGTGGTAGCTTGAGTGTTGTAGTTGGTTATAGTCGTGCCTAAATATTTTGGGCAGGCATTGTTGTCATTAATTGTTATTTTTTGTGAACATTCAAAGTTTTTTGTAGTTTTTATTAAGCTAAATGGCTGTTTGCTAGTTAAGTTACTAATAGCAGCAATATCTCTTGCTATCCCTTCTACGCTAAGGCAATCTGCTCTATTAGGGGTTAGGTCAACATCAATAATTTTATCATTTAGGTTTAGATACTCTCTAATGCCTGTACCAATGGGGGCGTTATTTGGTAAAATATGTAAGCCTTTTATTCCGTCATCGGCTAAGCCTATTTCTGTTGCTGCACATAACATGCCATTAGATTCTATGCCGCGTAATTTGGCTTTTTTAATCTTAAAATCACCAGGAAGCACTGCCCCAACTTTAGCACAGCAAACTAGTGCATTAACCACAACATTGCTGGCTCCACAAACTATTTGCACTAAATCTTTTTGACCAATATCTACTTGGGTAATATTTAATTTATCAGCATCTGGGTGCTTTTCAATAGAAATAACTTTTGCTACAACTACACCTGAAAAGAAGGGGGCTACATCTTCTATACCATCAACTTCTAAGCCTGCAAGGCTTAGTTCTTCTGCTAATTGCTCGGTATTCCAGTTTGGGTTTACCCACTGTCTTAACCAATTTTCACTTAATTTCATAATAATTCTTTTATATATACTTACTTAAACTGCTTTAAAAAACGTAAATCATTTTCAAAAAACTGCCGTAAATCATTTACTTCATAGCGTAGCATGGCTAAACGCTCCACCCCTAGACCAAATGCTAAGCCTGTATATTTTTCAGCATCTACATTAACATTTTTTAATACATTAGGGTGAACCATGCCACATCCTAATACCTCTATCCACCTACCGTCTCCAAATAGATTGGTGGCAATATCAACTTCTGCTGATGGTTCGGTAAATGGAAAGTATGATGGACGAAAGCGGACTTTTAAATTTTCATCTTCAAAAAACTTGCGTAAAAATTCAATAATTAGAGTTCTAAGTTGAGCAAAACTAGCGTTCTCTTCTAGAATTAACCCCTCCACCTGATGGAACATTGGTGTATGAGTTTGGTCTGAATCACAACGATAAACTCTACCTGGGGCTATAATTCTCATAGGGGCATCTTTAGATGCCATTTCTCTAATTTGTACACCTGAAGTATGGGTACGTAAAACGGTACTTTCGTCAAAATAAAAAGTATCGTGCATAGCTCGTGCAGGGTGTGTTTTAGGGATATTTAATGCTTCAAAATTATGCCAGTCATCTTCAATTTCTGGGCCGGTAGCTATATCAAAACCTGCTTTAGAAAAAATATCTTCTATTCTGCGTAAAGTTCTGGTTACAGGGTGTAAGCCACCAATGTCAGTTGAGCTGCCTGGTAAGCTTACATCTATAGTTTCTTGTGTTAGTTGTTGTTCAAGAATGGCTAATTCTAATTGCTGCTTTTTATTAGCTAATAAATTTTGTACGCTTTGTTTAGCTTTATTAATTATTTGCCCAGCCTTAGGTCGTTCTTCTTGCGAAAGTTTACCTAACTCTCTCATCATTAAGGTGAGTTGACCTTTTTTGCCTAAATATTGAATTCTAATTTCATCTAATAAAGATAATTCGGTAACTGATTTAACAGACTTTTCTGCTTCAGTAATTATTTGTTGCAATTGTTGTTGCATGATCTAAAAGACCTTTTTATTTATAAAGCCCAATTCTCTATTAGGGGATTAGGGTAAAACCAAAAAAAGGGGCAATAATGCCCCCTTAATAATAAACGCTAGATATTTTTTAAGCCAGTGCTAACTTAGCTTTTTCAACTATGCTAGAAAAAGCTTCTTTATCATGAACAGCTATATCTGATAATACTTTACGATCAACTTGTATTTCTGCTTTGTTTAAACCAGAAATAAAACGACTATAAGTTATACCATTTAAACGTGCGGCAGCATTAATACGAGCTATCCACAAACGACGGAAAGTACGTTTTTTAACACGACGATCTCTGTATGCATATTGCCCTGCTTTAATTACTGCTTGTTTAGCAACACGAAATATTTTACTACGTGCTCCATAATAACCTTTTGCTTGTTTAAGAACTTTATTATGTCTTCTGCGTGCAACAACGCCTCTTTTTACTCTTGCCATCTCTCAACTCCTTTTAAGCGTATGGTAGCATGCGGCGAACCATTGCCACATCATTGTCGTGAATCATGCTTGCAGCACGTAATTGACGCTTACGCTTAGTTGTTTTCTTGGTCAAGATATGACGAAGATGCGATTGCTTACATTTAAACCGACCTGAGCCAGTTTTTTTAAAACGCTTTGCGGCGCTTTTATTTGTTTTCATTTTAGGCATTGCTAAAACTCCAAATTACAAGCTTGTTTTGCTACATAAAAATTTATAAAGCAAAAACAGCTTATCAGTTTAAAATACGCCCGTTTAGGTCATCCTAACCGGGCAACTTTACAATAAACAGCACTGAGTGGGCTGCACCAGAGAAAAATTTACACTACGT
>CAZJWQ010000107.1:0-4958 GCA_964549645.1 uncultured Piscirickettsiaceae bacterium
GTACGGCTGTTTTTCTGCCTGTGTTGATAGGTCTTTGATGGTCGTTATCACCTGCAATTACTATTTGCTGTGTTGGATAATTGAGCCTAAACCATCGGGCTACCGCTTCAAGGTTGCCACTATCAAAAGCACAAATAACACTTGAAAAGGGGGCGTAATGCTCGGCAAGTGTTGCACCTGTTGCAAAGCCTTCACAAATTATAATCGGTGCATCTTCTATCCATTGAATAGGATAATATCCCCCTGCCTTTTTACCGCCTGTCATAAACCGCTTAGAGCCATCAGGGTTAATAAACTGGATAGATTGCACTTGATTAATAAAAGGGGTTTTAGTGCCAAAGATAGGAATAATCAAAGCATTTTTATAACTAAGAACTGAACCAAATAATACGCCATGCCCTTGTATATTCTTACTTACTAGGTAGGGATGGTTACTATCGGCAATGGTGGCATTATTAATTATATGGTTAGCTGTTTGGCTTGCTTGTTGGTACTGTATAGCCTGCTCTTTGGCTTGCTCTATGGCTAGGCGTTGGGCTTTTACCTTTCCTTGTTTACTTTCTCTTATTAGCTTTTGGCGGTCATGGTTAGTAATTGGCTCAAATTTAAAACCGTTATCAATCGCCTTTTTTACCAGTGTGGCAATGGTTACGCCCCCATTAGCTTTAATGCTTTGCCATGTGGAATTAAAAGATTTGTAATTGTAATTAGGGGCTGTACTGCTCCAGTTTTGGGCTGTATCTTTGGCTGTGTCTAAAAACTCGGATTTTATCGCCATTAAATTACTTACCCACTCGGTACGGTCGGTATCGCTTGGAATATGTGCTAGTAGGTTGCTTAACTGATTAAGGTCTAAGGGTTGATTATTGGCGTTAATCATGGCTTGCCTCCTTTTGCTTTATTCTTTAAAGCACTTGGAATATGAATATAAAACTTTTTACCGCTTGCAAATAGCCAACCCCTACAAGTATCAGGGTTTAACCTGTAAGAATAACATCCATTATAAGACAATCCCCACTTGCTAAACCTATGCCAGCGGTTGTTAAATATTAACAGTGGTGGGCGGTTTAACTGGATACCCTTAACTTGTTTTATCTGCTCAATAATGTTTTTTACTATGCGGTCATTACTCATAGCTAGCCCCTCGGTTAAAGTTTAAAGGACTGGTTAGCGGATTATTAAGATTATTTGCTTCTATCCGCCCCCTTACTTCATCATTTGCATAATGTCCCCTTAACAATTCTTCCAATGTTGAAAATATACCTACAATAAACCCACGTACTGCCTCGTTATTAATGTCCATGCCTGCAAGAGCTAAAACAACACTTTGTAAGCTTCCGCCATCGCTTTCTGTTGGCATACACTTTATAAAATCATATAAGCCAGCTTTTCCACAATTGCAAGCTACCCCATAATCCATGTCATTATTAATATTTAGTTTTAGGTTGCCGTTTTCGTAACCTTTGAAGAAAAAAGGGCATTCAATGCCATTAATTATATTACTCATGGTTAAACCCTCCAGATATAAAGGCTCTAAATTCAGTTATTCCTATACTGGATAAATATTCACCCACTGCATCTAAACTCATAAAATTAAGAGAACATCTGTTTTTATCTTTTAATACGTCTCTTTTATCGCTCATGGTTTCTACAGATATAACCCAGTTACTACCATCATGCAAAGTAAAAAAATCTTTGATAATTTCTGTACCCTTTAGGTTGGTGTAAAAAGGGCATTGCTCTATATATATAGGCGGTTGTGTGTAGTTATCTTCAATCTTTGGGGGTGTGGTTAAGTTCGTCATTATGCAACCCTCCAATTAACTAAAGAGGGATTAAGACCCTGCTTAACAATAAATTGCCTAAGACTTGCCATAGATAAAAATAAGCAAGTTATAGCCTGTGTTTGGCGGTGCTTGGTGTAGATGCTTGCTTGAATACCGTTTAATGTTGCTACGGCTTGAATTTGGCGGATATATCCACCGTTTGAAGTGTTTAAAGGCATGGTTTGCCCTCCGTTATTGTTTTTAGTTAATCCACCTAGTTTAGAGCCAGGTGGACGGGTATCACTAATCGCAATAACACGACTGCATATATTCCCTAATAAATTAGGTCTTATATTCCATGCTTTAACCCGTCCATATTTGAGTATATGAACTTGGTTTTTCATGCTTAAATCATTCCCAAAAGGTAAGGTAAGTACCCCCCCTTGGTGATTTTTAGGCACAAAAAAAGCACTGTTTAAGACTTTGCACTGTCTGTTGTGTTTTTTAGTTAGAGCTACATTATTAAACATTTGCCTTGCTTTGGTCAAGTGTTTTTTTAGTGTCGTGCCATGCCCTAGTGTGTCATGCGTGTTTATTTGGTGATAATTTGCTATAATATTATTCATTATCTTTTTCCTTATTTGGGGGCGTTATGCCAATTATTACTTTTGATACTTTGGAATACTCTAAAAACCTAGAGGCTAAGGGCTTTACCACTGAACAAGCGGAGGCTTTAGCAATTGAAAATAAACGGGTATTTAATGAGTTTGCAGAAACTCAATTAGCAACAAAAGCCGATTTACTAGCCGTTAAAGAAGACTTAAAAGCCGATATATCAGTATTAAAAACCGATATTAGGCTCACCCATTGGGGTATAGGCTTATTACTGCTAGTTGTGGGTATTCCTGCCCTTACAGCCTTGTTTATGTAGCTTAAAACCATTACTTAACCCTCTTAATTGCGGTTATTCCTGCTAGTAAATCTTTGCTTGTGGGCTAATAATCAAGCCCTTAGCCATTGCCAGCTTTCTAGCTTCCGCTAACTTACTTTTTGGTATGTAATAGCAACAATATAAAGGGTGTTCTTTATCCCTTGGGCATTCAATAAAAGCCCTAAAACCGTATTTCTTCCTTAGCTTAAATACAGCAATCCCTAGCCTGTGCTGTTCGCCGTTATGCCTTGTTATCCATGCTTGGTGGCTTATTGAATGCCCATCAAGTAATAAGTTAATAACTTCTTTAGCACTTGGTACAGATTTGGTAGAATAGTTAGCGTTTAAAGCCGTTCTTTCTTTGTCGTTTGGGCGGTTCTTCATTATGCTACCTCCAAAATACAAGGCTTAAATTCATCAATACAATGCTTTAATTCTGCCTTGATGCCTTTGTAAGGGCGTTGGTTGCTCATACCAACCGATAGGGTCATACTTACATTGTGTTCTAGCTTTTCCAGTTGTTGTAATTTAATCTTAGGTAGGCTGTCCCTTGCCTTTGGGCTGATTGTCATATCAATATCTAAACAACTATAAATTGCCTTGGTAATATTGGCGTACATAAACCTATAACCTGTACTGCCTTGTCCTTTTGAATAGGTAATAAAATCTTGAATTGCATCAGTAAGGCTATGGCGTGTTTGCTTGCCCTCGGTTCTTAATTCTTGCCATAGTAAATTATCTTTATTGGCTTCTATTTGAAGTAATGCCGTTTTCATCTTTTGGAATGAGGTAATTAACACTAAAAAAGCATCTAATGCCTTTCTAGTTCTAAACCTTGGTAAGATTAAATTAAATGCCGTTTCATTTAACAAGTATGCTGTAAATTCTTCACCTTGATAATTTCGCTTATCTGGAATAAAACACGGTTGAATATTGTCTATTTCAGGGGTCGCGTTACGACCCCTGATTTCTGGATAATCAATAAATACTTTCTCTAAAACTTCCAGTATTTGATTGTGCTTTCTACCAATAACACGGGCTATACTTTGGGTGTCAATAAAAGGAATACCGTTTTTTATGAGTATATGTTGCTTCATAACTACGCCCCCACTCTGTTATTTTCTAGCTTGTGGTTAATCCAGTCTATAACCTCACTCTCTACCCATACGCTAGAGTTTAGCCCTAACTTGGTAGGTTTTGGGAATAACCCCTGCCGTGCTAGCAGGTAAATATTCGTCTTAGAGAATGTGGTTAATTTTGCCACCTCTTTAATACGGATTAACTTTGGTACTATTGCTTTGTTTTCGTTTATCATTGTTTAATCTCCAATATGCTAATAGATGCTTGTAACCCTTAGTGGGTACAGGAGGTATTACAGGTTATTTTGATTGTAGTAGTGGATTAGGTAACTGGGTAAGGTAAGGTGTTTTTAAGGAGTTTTTTTAGCCAAAACCCTTATAAACAGGGGGCTAATCTGGGTAAGGTAACTTTTTTATTTATTTTTATTTAGGGTGTTTTTTGCTTGTAAATTGAGGTTATTGGGTGGCAATTGTTGTTTTTTTATTAAAAAAGGCTTTATGTTTTACCTTTATGGGATATTTTTAGTCTTTATTAAGGATTTGGGTAAGGTAACTGGGTAAGGTAAAAATGATTTTAAGCTATAACCCCCATAAACAGGGGGCTAATCTGGGTAAGGTAACTGGGTAAGGTAACTGGGTAAAGTAACTTTTTTAATTACCCTTAGGCTTTTTACTACTCAAAGGGGTGGCAACTATTGCCATTCTCGTTAAAAATGCTCCACTTTCTACATGTTCGGGGTAGTTTTCTTCTAACCACGACCTAATTTTAGTTGGAACTGTGTAAGAGGGGTTTCCCCATTTGCCCACCACTACCGCATTATATGCCTGAATAGCTAAGTCAATTTCAGGGGCGTACTTAGAGGGGTCAAGTTGGTCTAAATAGGGTAATAATTCAAGGTTATTATCTTCTTTATCTTGTAAATCTAAACCATGATTAAAAAAACCGTTCCTCTGCTCAAACTCTTTTAAGTCTTCACGGTCAATATAGGCATCGTGTCGGTTTAATGTTATGTAATTTGTTTTAAATTTTATATTGTCTTTTTTGCATTCGCTCTTAATTATCCTTAAATTAATATAGTTTTCTTGATAACCAAAAATACTTAAAATATTTGGATTAAACAAGGTGGGTATAGTGTCCCTACTTGTCAAGACCAAATATAGATTTATTTTTATTCCACTTAC
>CAZJWQ010000108.1:0-4867 GCA_964549645.1 uncultured Piscirickettsiaceae bacterium
TGATACTTACCACCTATAATTATATGTTTTTAAGGGTTTTTTCTTGGCAAACCTAAAATTATGCCCTATACTATGTACAATATTAAGGACATAATGGGAGAAGGAAATGCAAGTTGTTAACTTTACAGAAGCTAGAAATAATTTAAAATCACTCTTTGATACGGTTTATAACGATAGTCAAGAGGTTATTGTAAATCGTAAAAATGGTGAAAATGTTGTAATTATCTCCTTAGATGCTTATAACGCTATGAAAGAGACAAATTATCTTTTTTTATCTCCTCAAAATAGGGAGCGATTATTAAACTCTTTGGAAAATTCACGAGCAGGAAAAGTTAGTAAAAAAGAACTATTTTAGTAATGAATGTTTTATTTACAAATGAAGCATGGGAAGATTATTTGTACTGGCAACAGTATGATAAAAAATTGGTCAAAAAGATAAATGCTTTAATTAAAGAGATGAAGATAGCTCCTTTTGAAGGAATAGGAAAACCTGAATCTTTAAAACATGAACTACAAGGGTGTTGGTCACGACGCATTAATCAAGAGCATCGAATGGTTTATGAAGTATTTGATGATAGGATTCATATTATTGCTTGTCGATACCATTATTCCTAAATCCAGCAAGTGCTTGCACACATATAGCACAAGCTCTTGCAGGATTTAGGTATAAGTGCAATTTTTTAGATTGAAAATTAGGTTATACTTTAGGGCATCTCTAAAAAACCTAAAGTACAATTTATTGTCATTATTTAAAGAATCTATATGAAAAAAATTACTAAAGCTATTTTGCCAGTTGCCGGGTTAGGTACAAGGTTTTTACCTGCTACTAAGGCTATCCCCAAAGAAATGCTGGTGGTTGTTGATAAACCTTTAATTCAGTACATTGTTGAAGAGGCAGCTGAGGCTGGTATTACCGAAATTATTTTGGTAACTCATTCTAGTAAATCGGCAATTGAAAACCATTTTGATAAGAATTACGAGCTAGAAGCTGAATTGAAGATTCGCGGCAAAGATGATCGTTTAGCATTAATTGAAGGGATTCTACCAGCAGGCGTAAAAATAATTAGTGTACGTCAGCCGGAAGCATTAGGGCTAGGGCATGCTATTTTGTGTGCAAAGCCCTTATTAGCTGATGACGAGCCTTTTGTGGTGATGTTGCCCGATGTGTTAATGTATCATGATGATAACAATGATAATAAGGGTTGCCTTGCTCAAATGATGCCTGTTTTTGAGAAAAACCAGGCAAGCACTATTGCCCTAGAAGCGGTTCCTGAAAAGGATGTTGAAAAATATGGCATTGCTGCGGTAATAAAAGAAAATAATAATTTAAAAATAACCGAATTAGTTGAAAAACCGAGCATTGAAAAAGCCCCTTCTAATTTATCTGTGGTTGGGCGTTATATTTTTACCCCAAAACTGATGGATTTATTAGAAAACACCACTGCAGGAGTAGGCGGTGAAATTCAGGTAACCGATGCTATGGCTAAATTATTAGAAGAAGAGAATATGTTTGGTTTTGAATTTACTGGTAAAAGTTATGATTGTGGTGATAAATTGGGCTACTTAACCGCTAATGTTGAGTATGCATTGCGAGATAAATCATTGCAAAAACAGTTTAGTGCTTATTTAACAGGGCTAATTAGTTAATTTTATGTCTTTAACATCAACAGCGTCTTGGAAAAATCTACAAAAACATTGTACATTATCTATTGCCAATATTCATTTATCCGAATTGATAAAAGAAGATAATCGTGCAGAAAATTTATCTATTGCGATTGATGGTATGTTTGTTGACTTTTCAAAAAACAGAATTAATACTGAAACCGTAAGTTTATTAATTAAATTGGCTAAAGAGAGAAATTTAGACAGTTGGATTAATAAATTATTTTTAGGTGAACAGATAAATGATACTGAAGAAAGAGCCGCATTACATACGGTTTTACGTACTTCTTCTACTGCTAAAAAAGGTTCTTTTGCGGAAAGTGTGCAAGCAGATGTTAAGCTTCAACTTACCAAAATGGAACAGATGGTTAATAAAATACGTAAAGGGCATTGGCGTGGTGCAACCGGTAAGGCGATTACCGATGTTGTTAATATTGGCGTTGGGGGGTCTGATTTAGGTCCATTAATGATTACTCACGGCTTACAAACCATTCAATCACCAGTTAAAATTCATTTCATTTCTTCTATTGATGGCACACAGACCTCCAACTTATTAAGAGATCTTAAGCAAGAAACTACCCTGTTTATTGTTGCATCAAAATCTTTTTCAACCATTGATACTTTATCAAATGCTGAAACTTCTAAAAACTGGCTTAAAGAACGTCTTAAAAATAATGTATTAAGACAGCATTTTATCGGAATTTCGGCGAGTAGTAAAAAAATGTCTGCTTGGGGAATTCTAACAAATAATCAACTTTTGTTTTGGGATTGGGTAGGCGGTCGTTATTCTATGTGGTCAACGATTGGGCTACCTATCGCCTTGAAAATTGGTATGCAGGGGTTTAAAGACTTTCTTGCTGGTGCGGCAGAGATGGATGAGCACTTCGCTAATACCGATTTTAAACAGAATATACCCATTATGTTAGCTTTAATTGATGTTTGGAACGTAAATTTTTTAGACATTCATCAAAAAGCTATTTTGCCCTATGACGCTCGGCTTAAATATTTGCCTGCTTATCTAACGCAATTGGTGATGGAAAGTAACGGAAAGTCAGTTAATAGGCAGGGTAACAAGGTAGATTATAAGACCAGCCCAATTTTGTGGGGAGAAGTAGGTCCAAACGCTCAGCATGCTTTTTATCAATTGCTTCACCAAGGAACGCGTGAGGTGATGAGTGATTTTATTGCAATCGGCTTGCGCGATGATTTTAACTCTGAGGGCAAAGAAGAGGTTGATAAATCTTTGCTAGAGCAACACCAGTTAACTTTAGCCAATTGTTTTGCCCAGTCTAGGGTACTTATGCTGGGTGATAAGGCAATACCTGATAAATTAAAAGCTTCTTTTGAATCTCCGTTTAAACGTTATTCTGGTAACCAACCATCAAATACAATTTTATTAGATGAAATTTCAGCTAACTCTCTAGGTAAATTAATTGCGTTATATGAACATAAAACATTTGTGGAAGCAGTTATTTGGGATATTAACCCGTTTGATCAATGGGGTGTAGAACTTGGTAAATTAATTGCCCAAGAGACCAAAAAAGCATTATCTGATGAAAGTATGCGGGGGCAATTTGATGCCTCAACTGAAGCCCTATTAAAAAAGATTAGCTTATGAAAATTACTGTTTTTGGTAGTGAACTAAATGGCTTAGTTACTGCTGGTTGTTTGGCAAAAGAGGGTAACCACGTCTTATTAGTGGCAATGGATGATTCGTCTGAAAATCATACGGTAGAGCTAAGTTTAACGCAAGCCGAGCCAGGGTTAACTTTTTTATTATCTTCACAAATCATTGAAAAAAAACTTGTTTATACAACAGATTGGGATAAAGCAATAGATCATGCCGATGTCATTTTTATTAATACTAGTTCATGGCTTTTAGATCATGCCGAAAAAATAATAGTACGAATTGCAGAAGTTGCAACTAAAGAAGTGATTGTGGTTAACCAAACCACTTTTTCAGTTGGCAAAGCTAAACAATTTGAACAGAAAATTTGTGTAGGGTTAAAACAAAGGGGTTGTCAATTTTTAGCAAGTGTTTTGTCTATGCCTGAATTTGTGCGTAGGGGAACGGCGATTGATGATTTTACTAACCCTGATAGAATTGTTCTAGGAGGTAATAACACAAGATCTTTGGCTATTTTAAGTAAGTTGATGAAGCCTTTTTATAAAGCTGACACAGGCTTAAAAATAATGCAATCTCAAGCCGCCGAATATACAAAGCTTTCCCTAAATGCAATTTTAGCAACCAGAATAAGCCTAATTAATGAATTGGCAAATAATGCAGAGAAGTTTGGTATAGACTTTGCAGAAGTTAGGGAAGGAATTGGCTCTGACTCGCGAATTGGTTTTAATTATATTGACCCAGGCTGTGGTTTTGGAGGACCTAGCTTTGCCTCTGACATGAATACTTTGGTTAGTGCCTTTGAAGAAAAAGGTACGGATGGAGGGCTATTAAAGACTGCTTTAGCAGAAAATGAAATACAAAAAGAAATTTTATTTCGTAAAGCTTGGCGGTTTTTTAATAGCCAGCTGTCGGGCAAGCGTTTTGCCGTTTGGGGGTTATCTTTTAAAGCAAATACTGAAACTGTTAAAAATGCACCAAGTTTGATTTTGGTAGACTTATTACTTTCGCAAGGTGCGAATGTATCGGTATATGACCCTAAAGCAAATAATTCATTTATAGAAAATTTTGAACAGACTAATTCGGTTATTATTGCTGATAATAAATATGAAATATTAGCAGGAGTAGATGCTTTATTTATCTTAACCGATTGGGATGAGTTTTTAAAAGCCGATTTGAAAAAAATGACGAGCTTAATGAAAGAAAAAATTATTTTTGATGGGCGTAATATATTTGAACCAAAACAAATGAAAGAACGTGGTATCACCTATATTGGTATCGGTAGAGGTGAGGTAATCTAACCTTCACCCCTTCCTTGTTGAATATGGTGCGGAAGGAGAGACTCGAACTCTCACACCAAAGGCACCAGAACCTAAATCTGGCGTGTCTACCAATTCCACCACTCCCGCAAAAGATATAGAAATCTTAAAATTTGGTGGCCACACCTGGAATCGAACCAGGGACACAAGGATTTTCAATCCTTTGCTCTACCGACTGAGCTATGTGGCCTAATAGATGTTGCGTATTATAGGTACGGGGCTATCGAGTGTCAATTGTTATTTTAATTTATTGGTATTTTTT
>CAZJWQ010000109.1:0-3041 GCA_964549645.1 uncultured Piscirickettsiaceae bacterium
ATTTAATCATGACCCAAAAAATTATTTACACACTTACCGATGAAGCACCTGCAATAGCAACTTATTCTTTTTTACCAATTGTACAAGCATTTTCTAAAGTTGCTAATATTGAAATTGAAACTAAAGACATTTCATTATCTGCAAGAATTTTAGCTAATTTAACAAATTATTTAACTACAGAACAACAAGTGGCTGATGACTTAACTCAACTAGGTAAATTAGCAAAACTTGCCGACACTAATATAATTAAATTACCAAACATTAGTGCCTCTGTTCCACAGTTAATCAAAGCTATAACAGAACTGCAACAACAAGGTTATAAATTACCCAATTACCCAAGCAATCCTAAGAATAATGAAGAAATTAAAATTAAAAATTTATATGCAAAAGTTTTAGGTAGTGCGGTAAACCCAGTTTTACGTGAAGGCAACTCTGATCGCCGCGCGCCAGCGGCTGTTAAAAACTATGCAAAACAAAACCCACACGCAATGGGTGCATGGTCAAAAGACTCTAAAACTATAGTAAAAAGCATGAGTGAAGGAGATTTTTATGCTTCAGAAAATTCTATTACTCTAGATAAAGACACCGACTACAAAATAATATTAGTTAAAGATGATGGTAAAGAAATAGAATTAAAAGGCTATGCCAGTTTATTAAATGGTGAAATCATTGATACTGCAACCATGAAAAAAACTGCTTTAACTGCATTTTTAAAAGCTACTATAAAACAAGCCAAACAAGATAATATTTTATTTTCTTTACACCTAAAAGCCACCATGATGAAAGTATCAGACCCTATTATATTTGGGCAAGCTGTTAATGTATTCTTTAAAGATTTATTTAGTAAACACCAAACTACTTTCAATAAATTAAACATAAATGTAAATAATGGCTTTGGCGATATTATTAATAAAATACAAGACTTGACCGCTGATAAAAAAGCTATTATAGAAGCAGATATTGCCAATATATTAAACCAACAACCAGACTTAGCAATGGTTGATTCTGACAAAGGTATTAGCAACTTACACGTTCCATCTGATGTAATTATTGATGCTTCTATGCCTGCAATGATAAGAACATCGGGGAAAATGTGGGATAAAAATGGTAACCTACAAGATACAATGGCAGTAATACCCGACCGTTGTTATGCAGGTGTTTATGCGCAAACGATTAACTTTTGTAAAATTAATGGTGCATTTGATCCAACAACAATGGGTACAGTACCAAACATTGGTTTAATGGCTCAAAAGGCTGAAGAATACGGCTCACACGACAAAACTTTTCAAGCTCCAGCAAGTGGCATAATTAAAGTTATAACCGCACAAGGAGAAACATTATTATCCCAAGAAGTAGCAACGGGTGATATTTTTCGTATGTGCCAAACCAAAGATGTACCAATCCAAAACTGGGTGCAATTAGCAGTAACTAGAGCTAAAGCAACAGGTTACCCTATTGTATTTTGGTTAGATAACCAACGAGCACACGACCAACAAATAATTAACAAAGTAAATGAATATTTACTTAACCATGACACAACCAATATAGAAGTACATATTAAAGAACCAGCAGAAGCAACCCGTTTTACTTTAAGACATGTAGCAGATGGGCAAAACATAATAGCTGTAACAGGTAATGTGTTAAGAGACTACTTAACTGATTTATTCCCTATAATAGAATTAGGCACTTCAGCCAAAATGCTATCTATAGTGCCTTTAATGAATGGCGGCGGTTTATTTGAAACTGGTGCTGGTGGTTCAGCCCCTAAACATGTACAACAATTTATAGCCAAAAATCATTTAAGATGGGATTCTTTAGGGGAATTCTTAGCTCTTGGAGTATCTTATGAGCATTTAGCCAATAAATACAACAATAAACAAGCTAAAATTTTAGCGCTAACCCTTGATATAGCGACCCAAAAACTACTGGACAACAACAAATCTCCTGCAAAAAATATTGGGCAAATAGACAATAAAACCAGCCATTTTTACTTAACTTTATATTGGGCAGAAGCCATTGCAAACCAACAAGATGATTTAAACTTACAAGAACAATTTACACCGTTTTATAAAAAGTTGCTAAATAATTCCGCAAATATAATTAAAGAACTGAATAAAGATAGTGGTAATAATGTAGATATACAAGGCTACTTTAAACCAAGCTCAAAAGTATTAACCAACCTAATGCGACCTAGCCCAATATTAAATGCTATTATTGTAGATATATTTTTTGAGCAATGGGAAAATTAAAATGGCAAATATGCCTTTTGAAGATGGTGGTGTAGATGATAGTATAGTTTTAGAAACTGTTAAACCAAGAATAAAACCACCAAGAAAATATCAAGTAATTTTATTAAATGATGACTTTACCCCTATGGATTTTGTAATAGAAATTTTAAACCGTTTTTTTGGCATGGACTTAACAACCGCACAAAAAGTTATGATGTCTGTACATGAAAAAGGTAAAGGAATTTGTGGCATTTACTCTAAAGAAATAGCAGAAATGAAAGTTATGCAAGTTAATAAATTTGCCAGAGACAATCAACACCCATTACAAAGCAAAATGGAAGTAATTTAAATGTTAAGTAAAGAACTACAAACAACCTTAAACAACGCCTTTAATCTTGCAAATGAGTATCAGCATGAATATGTTACGCTAGAACATTTATTATTAGAATTACTAGGCTTGCCACCTGTAGTAGAAGTTATAGAAGCCTGTGGTGTGCTAGTTGAAAATATAGAAGCCGATTTAGAAATTTATCTTGAAGCTGAAAAAACAATTAAAACAACACAAACCACAGAGCTATTACCAACCGAAGCTTTCCAAAGAGTTGTAGAAAGAGCTATCTATTTAGTACAATCAAATGGCTACAAAGAAGTTACTGGGCTACATGTTTTAGCATCGATATACTCTGAACAAGACTCACAGGCAGTATATATATTAGAAGAATTTGGCATACAAAGAATTGATGTTGTAAGCTATATATCTCATGGAGTTATAGCACAACAACAAGACGATTTTTTAACCAATGAAACTCAAAA
>CAZJWQ010000109.1:3141-4847 GCA_964549645.1 uncultured Piscirickettsiaceae bacterium
AGAAATTGGGAGCTAACCAGAACCTTAGAAATTTTAGCCAGACGCAGAAAAAACAACCCACTACTTGTTGGAGAACCAGGTGTAGGTAAAACTGCAGTAGCAGAAGGGCTAGCCTATAAAATAATAAATAAAGACATTCCAGAGCTACTACAAAATGCAGTAGTTTATAGTTTAGATATGGGGTCTTTACTAGCAGGCACCAGATACAGAGGAGATTTTGAAAAACGCTTTAAAGCACTATTAAAAGCCCTAGAAAATGAAGAAAATGCCATATTATTTATAGATGAAATACATACTATTATTGGGGCAGGAGCAGTACAAGGTGGGGCAATGGACGCGTCAAACCTTATGAAACCTGCTCTATCATCAGGTAAATTAAAATGCGTAGGGGCAACCACCTATGATGAATTTAGAAGCATTTTTGAAAAAGATAGAGCTTTAGCAAGACGCTTTCAAAAAGTAGATATTAGTGAACCAACGAATCAAGAAACTGTAGATATTTTAAAAGGCTTAAAATTTAAATTTGAAGAACATCATAAAGTTAAATACAGCTTACCTGCTCTAAAACAAGCGGTAGACTTATCTGCCAGATACATCACCGATAGGTTTTTGCCCGATAAAGCAATAGACATAATTGATGAAGCAGGTGCAAAACAAGCATTAATGCCAAAAAATAAACGTCGTAAACAAATATCCGTTAATGAAATACAACAAATAGTAGCAAACATAGCACGCATTCCTATCTCACAAATAACTAAAAAAGAACGTGATAAATTACTTAATTTAGAAGAAGATTTAAAAAGAGTAGTCTTTGGGCAAAACAACGCCATATCACAAGTTGTAGAAGCAATTAAACTTGCCCGTTCTGGCTTAAATGAACCAAACAAACCAACGGGAGTATTTTTATTTTCAGGGCCTACTGGTGTAGGAAAAACAGAACTAACCAAACAACTAGCCAAGCACCTAAGTGTAGAATTAACTAGGTTTGATATGTCAGAATACATGGAATCTCACTCAGTTTCCAAACTAATTGGCGCGCCCCCTGGTTACGTAGGCTTCGATCAAGCAGGGTTGTTAACAGAAGCGGCAAACAAACACCCATACAGTGTAGTATTACTTGATGAAATTGAAAAAGCCCACCCAGATGTATTCAATATCTTGCTACAAGTAATGGATAACGGCACTCTAACCGATAATAACGGGCGTAAAGCCGACTTTAGAAATATAGTATTAATAATGACCTCTAATGTTGGGGCAAGCCTGGCAGCCAGAGGCACTATGGGCTTTATGAAGCAAGACCACAGCTTAGATGTTAATAGTGAATTAAAAAAAATATTTACCCCAGAGTTTAGAAATAGACTAGACGCAGTAGTACAATTTGAACGCCTATCGCAAGAAATAATGCACAGTGTGGTAAATAAATTTATTTTTGCTTTAGAAGCCAGTTTAAGAGAGAAAAAGGTAGAAATAAAACTAACCACCGCCGCACACAATTGGCTAGCAGTTAAAGGCTATGACCCACTAATGGGTGCAAGACCCATGGCAAGACTAATCCAACATGAAATTAAAAAACCACTAGCAAATAAATTACTGTTTAGTGATTTACAAAATGGCGGTAAGGTTACTATAGACTTAATTAACAAAAAAATAAAATTAATAGTTGAAGAGCCTGTTGCTTAATACAGCATTTAAATGAATGACTTTAT
>CAZJWQ010000110.1:0-4843 GCA_964549645.1 uncultured Piscirickettsiaceae bacterium
TGCCCTTTTAACTCGCCTAAAGAATATCCGTAAATATTTTCAAAAGATTTATTTACAAAGATAATTTTATTGTCTGCATTGGTTATTAAAACCATTTGGTCAATATTACTAAAAACAGCTTTAAATAAAGATAATTGCATTATTGCGGATTGATTTTTTATAATCAATTTATTTAGTTGATTAATTACTCTACCTATTTCATCGTTACGAATAGGTTTAATTAAATTAATCTTTTTTTGACTGTCTAATACTGCGATAGATTCAATATTTTTAGTTAAAATTCGTACTTGGCGTCTTATATGATAAATAAGCATAAATACACTAAACATAAGTAGAGATATTAAAGTGACCATTAAAATAATGTGTATATTTCTTTCTTGCTTAACGTTTTTTAAATCTTGGTAGAGTATTGAATTCATAGTTTTTAAAGTGTAAGAAATTTCATCTTGAAACACATTAATTCTGTTAGTTGACATATTCCACCATTCATCTGCGGTTATATCTAATTGCAGTTTAGTGCTTTTTTTAAGTTCTTCTAATGAAAAACCAGTATTAACTTGTGCTAGAATATTATCAATTTCTTGTGAAGGCTTATTTTGTTTAATTAGTTTATTTGCAATAAGTATTTTGCTGTTATATACGGATAATTGGTTAAAAACATCAATTATATTTTGTTTATTTAATTCTGTTAAACGATCATCTTGTTTTACTTCTGTAATTATATTAGCTAAATGCTTCAGATCTTCCCAAAAAAGTAGCTTAAACTGTTCATCCTTATATTTAATATAGTTATTAAAATTATCAATTAAACCATCAGAAGCAATATAATAAATCTTACTTAAATAATACTGTTTTAGAGAACTAAAAGTTATTTTATGCCTTACTTCTGCTAATTCATCAAAAAAATAATTATCTGCAAATGCATTAGGTTGAAAATCTATACTATCTATTAATTTATTTTGTAAATAAATATAAGTAAATAAATCTTTTTTAACATAAATACCTAACTCTTCTTTAAAGAAAATACCATATATTAAGCCTCTTTCTTGGCTGGCATATTCTTTTAACAGAGCTTGTGAAGATAACCTTCTTACTAATTTTGAAAAATAAACTTCTTCTTTTTTTATTGCTGAAATTAAAGCAATCAATTTAAAATTTAACTCAGAATAGTCATCAAATAATTTTATATGATGCCTATTACTTGTAGTTAAAGCTAGGTTTCTTTTGGTTTTAAATTTATTTATACTGAGATGTATATTATTGATTTGTTTTTGATAGCGCCTCTGTAATTTAGTAGGAACGTCAATTAAATTATCAATATCTAGGTCAGTTTGTTGCATTGCATGTATTAACTGGGCAGAAATTGGCTTATTGTGTGCTAAAAAATATGCCATTAAATCTCTTTCATTGGCTATAGATGGCACAAGGTAAAGATGATTTAAAATAAAATTAAACTCTACTATGTCTCTTTCTGCTATAGCAATATTATTGTTTTTTTCTAATAGATCAATAGTAGATAAATAACCAATTACTAAGGTTGTTAATAAAAGTAATAGTATAATTTTATTTTTAATGTTAAATAGTGGCATAAAACGTGTAAAATCTTTAGGTAAAATGTAATTAACTCCATTTTAATATAAAACCCTAACCTCTGCATAGAAAATTGGCATCTAGCACCAGCCCTTGTTCGCTAGGCATTCACAAAAAATGCCCGCTTAACCAATGGGTGAAGCTAAGATTTTTTGCAAACGCCTAGCAAACAAGGGCTAGCACTATATATCCAATCTCTATGCAGGAATTAGGGTAAAAACAGCCACTAAAATAGGTTTTTTTAATTTATATGCAAACTATATGTAATGCCCCTGCAAAACTTATTGTAACAGGCGAATATGCCGTTTTAAATAATATAGCTGCTTTTTGTTTGGCAATTAATTTCAACACATCTTGTGATATTACTTTTAAAAAAAATGAAAATAATAATCTAAGTTTTGCTGGTAGTTTTAATATTGAGTTAGTCAACTACCAAGAAAAATTTTCTTTTTCTTCTTTAGAGTTACATAATAAATCAATTTATATTGAGGGTAAATTTCAACAATATATGGACAATATTTTATCAATTAATGCAGTTTTAACACAGCCCATTGATTTAATTTTAATATGTTTATATCATTTTCATAATAAACACCATCTTAAACAGGGTAATTGGCAAATTAAAATAACCGGGCATCAATTGTTAGGTAGGGGGTTAGGTAGCTCTGCTTCTGTTATTGTTGCTTTACTTGTTTCACTTTATAAACAACATAATTTAATTATAAATAAAGCAGAAGTTTTACAATTAGCGATGGTTATTGAAAGTAGGCAGCATGGGCAATCTAGTGGTTTAGACCCTGCTACAGTATTATTTGGTGGTTTAATTAAATATAGGCTTAAACAACCAATTAAACCTTTAAAAATTGAGAAGTTTAATGCTTGGATAATAGATACTGGTATTGCCAACAGCTCTACAGGGCAATGCGTTGATTTCGTTAAAAATAACTTTGCTAAATCTCATCATATTTGGCAAAAATTTAAACAAGTTAGCTTAGATATTGAAAAAGCTTGGTTAACCCAAAATAATATTTTATTTAAAAAAACTATTGCTTATAACCAGCAATTGTTAGAACAAATAGGTGTAGTGCCTAATAAAGTAAAAAAGTTTTTAGCATCTTTAGATGCCAACAGCACTGCAAAAATATGTGGTGCTGGGGCAATAAATGGTGATAATGCAGGTATTATATTGTATATAGGCGACCCTCCTACCAAGCTTTGCGAGGAATATGGCTATAATATATTACCGATAAGTTTAAATTTAAAAGGCACTATTTGTGAAATGGTTAACTAGCGCCCCTGCTAACTTAATGATAATGGGCGAGCATAGCGTTGTTTATGGCTATAAAGCTATAGCAACCGCAATAGATAAAAGAATTTTTATAGAATGGGAGTCGCGTGCAGATAATAAAATAATTATTAACTCTGAACTTAGCAACTATGAAAGCAACTTAAATAAGCTTGAGCCTAATGAAAAATTACAATGGGTAATAACTACCTTAGAACATTTTAGCGATGAGCTTGAGTATGGTTTTAATATAAAAATAACTAGTCAGTTTGGTGCAAACTTAGGGTTGGGTTCTTCGGCGGCAGTTTTGGCAGCTATGATTGGTGGCTTGCATTTTTATTTAAAAAAAGAAGCTACTATTATGGATACTTTTAGCACAGGCTTAAAGATTATCCATAAAATTCAACGACGTGGTTCTGGCACAGATTTAGCTGCAAGCCTTGTAGGTGGAGGGATACTTTTTAACCCAATTGATAAAGAAATTATAAAAATAGCAAATTTTAATTTACCTTTAAATTTAATTTATAGTGGCTATAAAACCCCTACCGCTCAAGTGCTAAAACAAGTACATAAACAATGGCAACAGCAACCTGAAATATTACAGGCATTATATAAACTAATGGGTAAAACTACTGAACAAGCTTATGTTAGTTTACAAACAAATGATTTGTCTAGTTTTTACCAATTATTAAACACCTACCAAGGCCTTATGGATGCTTTAGGGGTAAATGATTTAACTCTTAGTAAAATTATTTATGCAACTAGAAATATGCCACAAATAAAGGCGAGTAAAATATCTGGCTCTGGTTTGGGTGATTGTGTTTTATCTATAGGTAAGCTTAATTTTGAGGAAAATTTTATTAACCAACTAAGACCTATGAGGGTAAAAATTTCAGCAAAAGGTTTAATATGTGAGAGCCTATGAATGCACAGCAATTAGTAGATAAAATCATACCCCATAAAATTCCAAAGCAAACAGGTATAGGGCAAGCTAGTATTAATATTGCGTTAAGTAAATATTGGGGTAAAAGAAATGTAGAACTTAACTTGCCTACCAATAGTTCATTGTCGATAAGTTTACCAAGCTTAGGTACTGTTACCAAAATAGAACTAATAAATACTAAACCGAATGCTAAACAAGATAAAATTTTTTTAAATGCTAAACAAATAGACAATAATGAAGTTTTTGCACAACGGCTTAGTTCATTTTTAAATTATTTCAGAACAAATAATTTTTTTAAAATAACTACTACAAATACAGTGCCTACAGCAGCAGGTTTGGCATCTTCCGCGTCTGGTTATGCTGCCTTAGTACTGGCATTAAATGATTGTTTTCAATGGCAATTAACTAAAGATAAATTATCAATTTTAGCAAGGCTAGGCAGTGGTAGTGCTGCTCGTTCTATTTTTAATGGCTTTGTTATTTGGCACAAAGGGCAACAGCAAGATGGTTTAGATAGTTATGCCCAACCTATGGATATAATTTGGCAAGAGTTTTGTATAGGTTTAATAACGGTTAATGAAAAGGCTAAAAAAATTGGTTCTACACAAGGCATGCAACAAACGCTAAATACTTGTGAACTTTACCAAGCATGGCCTAAAAAAGCAGAACAAGATTTAATAAAAATCAAACAAGCTATTGTAGATAAAAACTTTGTAAAATTAGCAAAAACGGCAGAAAATAATGCACTAAGCATGCACGCAACCATGATTGCAACTATACCACCAATTTTATATTGGCAACCTGAATCAGTTACCATAATGCATAAAGTTTGGCAGTTAAGAGAACAAGGACTAGAAGTCTATTTTACTATGGACGCAGGACCCAATATAAAATTAATGTTTCTTGAAAATGATGAAAAAATTATTAAAGATACATTTAAAAAAATTAATATTATTAAGCCTTTTGAGGGCTTTATTTAACAATAGACAAGTGTGGTTTTTTACTTTTTGCTTTTTTAATAGGTG
>CAZJWQ010000111.1:0-4828 GCA_964549645.1 uncultured Piscirickettsiaceae bacterium
GTAAGTGGAATAAAAATAAATCTATATTTGGTCTTGACAAGTAGGGACACTATAACATGAGACCTTTGCACAAGGTAATCGCGAGATAAAAATGAGATATATTTTGCTCTATTTTGCCTAAAAAATAAGCGTAATAGCCTAGCTATTGCGTGTTTTTTTCAGGTGAAATAGGGTAAAATATAGCCATTTTTAACCGTGATTAATCTTGTGTAAAGGTCTCACCAGTATGAGAATTAAAATATCTATTCATAAGCAAAGTTTAACTTTAATCGATAATAATAAAATAATAAAAACTTATCTAATTAGTAGTGCCGAAAAAGGTTTGGGTAATCATAAAAATTCTAATAAAACTCCTACAGGTAAACATATTGTAAGAGCTAAAATAGGAGCTAACGCAAAAATTAATAGCGTATTTGTAGGCAGAAGATTAACAGGTAAAATTTACTCAATAGCCTTAGCAAAAAATCACCCTACAAAAGATTGGATTTTAAGCAGAATTATTTGGTTATCAGGTACAGAAAAAGGTATTAATCGTTTAGGTAATGTTGATACCATGCAACGTTATATTTACATTCATGGTACACCAGATTCAGAGCCTATGGGTAGAGCTAAATCTCATGGTTGCATAAGAATGAGAAATCACCATATAATTGAACTTTTTAAGTTAATAGCAATTAACACCAAAGTAGAAATTATTAAATGATTCAATATTTAATTAGAACTCTACTATCTATTATTTTTATATCTTGGGTAGTTGGCACATTAGTTTTTTTATTAATACACCTTGTACCTGGCGACCCAGTTGCGGTAATGTTAGGCGAATGGGCAAGCCCAGCCGATCAAGAAATATTAAGGCAAAAACTAGGTTTAGATTTGCCACTTTGGCAACAATATTGGCAATATATGGCAGGTATTGCACAGGGCAATTTAGGCGATTCATTATTTTATCAACAACCCGTAAGTAGCTTAATCGCTGAAAGATTTCCTTATACTTTGCAATTAACAGTAATGGCGATGTTAATTGCAATTTTAATCGCTTTTCCACTAGGTATTTGGTCATCATTAAAAGCAGGTAAATTACCCGACCATTTTGCCATGTCAGTTTCACTAATAGGTGTTTCCATCCCTAATTTTTGGCTAGGACCTATGCTAATATTATTATTTGCTATATTTTTAGGCGTTTTACCAGTTAGTGGGGCTGAACAACCATGGTCATGGGTATTGCCAGCGGTTACTTTAGGTACAGCATTAGCTGCAATATTGGCAAGAATGCTTAGAGCATCGTTACTTGAAATATATCATGAAGACTTTATAACCACAGCCAAAGCAAAAGGGCTTAGTAAAACAGCTGTTTATGGTAAACACGCCTTAAGAAATGCCTTATTACCTGTAGTAACAATTTTAGGTTTACAATTAGGCACTTTACTTGGTGGGGCAGTAATAACAGAAGTAGTTTTTGACTGGCCAGGTATAGGGCAACTACTAATAGAATCAATCCAACGTAGAGACTACCCTGTTGTACAAGCTTGTATATTGTTAATTAGTGTAGCTTATATTACGGTAAATAGCTTAACTGAAATTGTTTATGCCTGGTTAGATCCACGTATAAGACTAGCAAAATAGGCAGTTATTTTCTATGTTTAATAAAATAATTAAAACCATACCTTTTATTATTATAATTACTTGGGCAATAATGGCATTAACCGCAGGTTTTATAAGTGATTATAGTGATGAAGTAAATTTAAACCGCATGTTAATACCACCAAATATAGATGCACTATTAGGTTACGATGAATTAGGCAGACCTGTTTTACAAAGATTAATAATAGGGGCTCAAACGTCTTTTTTTGTAGCAATTATTGTAGTAATATTTTCATTTATACTTGGTACTTCCATAGGCATTTATAGTGCCTATACCGGTGGTTGGGTAGATAAAGTAGTTTTAAAAATTATAGATGTTTTTTTAGCCTTTCCAGGTTTATTATTAGCAATAGCCTTGGCCGCAATATTAGGCCCTGGCATTGAAAATGTAATTTTTGCATTAGTAACAGTAGGGTGGGTGGGTTATGCTCGTTTGTCTAGGGCACAAACTCTTAGTTTTAAACATAGAGATCACATTAAAGCTGCAAAAACTCTTGGTGTACCAACCTATGTAATATTATATAGGCACATACTACCATTAATTTTAGCAACCTTAGGGGTTGAAGCTACATTTGGCATTGCAGGGGCAGTAATTGCAGAAGCAGGTTTATCTTTTTTAGGGCTAGGGGTACAAGCACCAGATGCATCATGGGGAAGCATGATTAGAGAAGGAACTCGTTACTTATTAGTAGCCCCGCACCTAGTTATTTCGCCAGGTATTGCATTAATGCTAATAGTTTTAGCAGTAAATTTAGCAGGAGATCAATGGCGTGATAAACTAGATGTAAGAAGTACGTCTATAAAAGATAAGGTAAAAAAATAATGCAAAAACTATTTGGTAAGTCAATGCCTTTAGGCAGTGTCATGATTGATATAGAAGGGTTTGAGCTAACACAAGCTGATAAAAAACGTTTACTTAATCCTTTAATGGCAGGGGTTATTTTATTTACTCGTCATTTTAAATCCATAGAACAATTACAAAACCTTACGCAACAAATTCACCAATTACGTCATCCAAAACTATTAATTGCAGTTGACCATGAAGGTGGTAGAGTGCAAAGATTTAAAGAGGGTTTTACTAGGCTACCCGCTATGCAACAATTTGGTAGGCTATATTCTAGTAATAAAAAATCAGCTATAGAAATGTCTGAAACCATAGGTTGGTTACTAGCAACAGAATTACTATCGGTAGGTATAGATTTTAGTTTTACACCAGTAGTAGACCTTAATTACGCTACCAGTAATGTAATTGGTGATAGGGCTTTTGATACAGATGAAAAAATAGTTGCACAATTATCATTTCATTTAATGAACGGTATGCATAAAGCAGGCATGGCAGCAGTTGCAAAACACTTCCCTGGTCACGGCTATATAAAACAAGATACTCATAGCGAAATAGCCATTGATGACAGAAATTATGAACAATTACTACAAAAAGATATACAGCCATTTCTACACTTAATAACCAATAATATTGAAGCCATAATGCCCGCCCATGTTATTTACCCTAAAATAGATAACCAACCAGCGGGTTTTTCACACAAATGGTTACAAGAAATATTACGTAAGCAATACCAATTTGATGGAGTTATTATTAGTGATGATATATCAATGCACGCTGTAACTAGTTTTGGAACACCATCCGTAAGAGTTAATAAAGCATTGATGGCAGGTTGTGATTTAGTGTTAGTTTGTAATGACTTAACAGCAACTGATGAAGTTCTTGCTAATTTAAAATATCAAACAAATGCTCTCTCTCATGCTAGGTTAATTCGCCTACATGGTAAAGCAAAAATTAAATATAATAATTTAACGTTTAATGTTGCTTGGAAGAATGCCGTAACTAAAATAAATAAGTTTAATAAAAATAAATAACAGGATATTTAATGACCACTGAAAATATTACTAATGACACGGGTTTAGTTAACCAAGTAGCAGCAATGTTTATGAATTCCTTTCCCGTAATATATCAATTTATACATGATGTCTTTGGTGGACAAGTTTGGATTTTAATTATTATCTTTTTTCTGGTATTAATATTCATAATAGATTTTATTCTTAGATTAACTTTAAATTTTTTAAATAAGCTTTTCTTAAGAAAAGGTCAAAAGTTTTTTCGAACCATCACTATAGCTTTAAAAGCACCAATATCTTTTTATATTTGGTTATCTGGTTTTGCATTAGCTTTAAATACTATTATATTAACTTTTCCAAATTTTAATGAATTTACCAACTATGTTAATAGTTCCAAATCTACTTTAGCACTAATTTCGGTAGCATGGTTTTCAATTCGTTGGGTTAATGAAATAGAAACCTATGTTAAAGCATTAGAGCAAGATTCCCGCTGGGACTCCGTCTCTATTGAAGCAATGGTTAAAGTATTTAAATTAACCATTTTTGTATTTACTATTTTATTTGTATTAAGTGCATTTGGGGTGAACTTAACCGCTTTACTAGCATTTGGTGGGGTTGGTGGCATAGCAGTTGGTTTTGCCGCTAAAGATTTTTTAAGTAACCTTATTGGGGGTCTAGTTATTTACATGGACAAGCCTTTTAAAGTAGGTGATTGGATTCGCTCCCCAGATCAAATTATTGAAGGAACAGTTGAAAAAATAGGCTGGAGAATGACAGTTGTTAGAACCTTTGATAGAAGACCTCTTTATATACCAAATGGAACTTTTTTAACTATCTCTATTGAAAACCCTTCAAGAATGTCAAATAGACGTATTAAAGAAATAATAGGTGTACGCTATGACGATATGGAACAAGTGGCAAATATTACCGCTGCAATTAAAAAAATGTTATTAGAGCATAAAGAAATTGACACCAGACAAACCATAATTGTTAATTTAACTAGCTTTGGTGCATCCACGGTAGATATTTTAGTCTATACTTTTACCAAGACAGTTAATTGGGTTAAATTTCATGGGGTTAAAGAAGATATATTGTTAAACATTGCCAAAATAATTAGCAATTATGATGCAGAAATAGCCTATCCGACCCAAACATTGCACCTTACAAAAAACAACGAGCATCTGCTTAATGAAAGTAATCATTAATTGGCATGATTAATGCTTTATTAATTTTAAAGCATACAAAAAAAGTACTACAAATTAAAGAGGATTCAAAAAATGTTACAAGCTATCAGTATAAAAAAGCGTTTATTAATTTTAATATTTATTACAAT
>CAZJWQ010000112.1:0-4813 GCA_964549645.1 uncultured Piscirickettsiaceae bacterium
AATTCTCTATTCGGGGATTAGGGATTTACTATGTTAGGTCAAAAACTATGTCTGTTTATACAATTATTAACCAAAATGAGCTAGAAAATTTTTTAACCCAATATAATTTAGGTAACTTAAAGTCGTTTACAGGGATTAGTGCAGGTATTGAAAATACTAATTATTTTGTTGACACAACTAAAGGCAGCTTTGTATTAACCATATTTGAACATCACACTATTGATGAGTTAGATTATTTTTTACAAATAATGGCATTTATGGCAGATCATAAGATTCCCACTGCTACTCCTCAAAAAACTAAAAACAATAAAATTTTAACAATATTAAAAGGCAAGCCAGCCGCCTTAGTTAACAAGTTAGCAGGCTCTATGGTTGAGCAACCAACTAAAATACAAGTAAAAGTAATAGGGCAACAAATAGCTAAATTTCACTTAGCTGGGCAAGAGTTTGATGGTTATAGAGCTAATGATAGAGATTTAAATTGGATAACAAATACATTTAATTTATTAAAAGAGCATCTTCCTATTGATGAAATAGACTTAATTAGCGATGAAATACAATACCAACAACAATTTGATTGGCAACAACTTCCTCAAGGTATAATTCATGCCGATTTGTTCTGTGATAATGCCCTATTTGATGGTAATAAAATATCTGGAATTATAGATTTATACTATGCTTGTAACTCTACTTTACTTTATGATTTAGCAGTAATGGTTAACGACTGGTGCAGAATACAAACTGATGGGAACGATGAAATGAGTTTTGAATTTGATACAGATAAAATAGTAACCATGCTTGGGGCTTATCAACAAGTTCGCCCACTAACAAGCAAAGAAAAACAATCGTGGCAAGCTATATTACGCCTAGCATCATTAAGATTTTTATTATCACGTTTACAATATAAACACCTACCACGTACAGGAGAAATAACCCAAATTAAAAACCCTGATGTTTATAAAAAAATATTACTAATACATCGTGGTGGCTAAAAATTGTAATATTTGGCATTTACAACAGCATACATTTATTAAATGATTAGGGTTATTATTTTTTTATCATAATCAAAGCAATGCCAATTAACATAACACTAATAAGAAAAGCCATAAAATACATATCGGCATTAAAACCACAGGATACATCCCCAACTATACCCTCAACTGGTTGCATATAGTTATCACCACAATAAATACGACCTAAAAAGTTTGAAATTAGTAAAGAAAATCCATCAATAAAACCAAGAATGATCGAACCAATAATAAGTACTAATCCAATTTTTTTATTCATTTTAGGGCACCTCTAAAAACCTAAGTGTGATTTATGGAATGTAGAAAATAGTGCATTTTTTACCCAAAAAAGAGGTGAATAGTGTGCTATTGACCGAGTTTTTGGGTAAAAAAGGCGCTGTTTTATGCGTTTCATAAATTGTGCTTAAGTTTTTAGAGGTGCCCTTTATACTTTAGAATATCTAAAACATGAAACTAAATGGTCGTTTACCATGCCTATGGCTTGCATATAAGCATAGCAAATAACAGGGCCTACAAACTTAAAACCTCTTTTTTTAAGATCTTGACTCATGCTTTTTGAAATTAATGTACTTGTGGGTATATCAGATGATTTTTGCCATGAATTTATTATTGATTTGCCATCAACAAATGACCAAATGTAGGAATCAAAACTTTCGTATTTATCTTGAATAATTAAGAATTGTTTAGCATTTTCTATTGTTGCTACAATTTTTTGCTTATGCCTTATAATTTCAGTATTTTTAAGTAGTTCGTTAATTTTTTTATCTGTATATTTAGCAATTTTATGAATATCAAAATTATCAAAGGCATTTAAGTAACCTTTTCTTTTTTTAAGAATTGTGTTCCAACTTAACCCTGCTTGAGCACTTTCTAAAATTAACATTTCAAACAGTAATCTATCATCATGAACTGGAATACCCCACTCATTATCATGATATTGAGTTTCTAAAATATTTGAATTTACCCAATCACATCGTTTCATTTTTATAATGGGTGAACAACAATTGCTACATTATTTTTTAGTTCTTTTACTATTACTTTATCACCTTTACTAAAGGTATTATTATCTTCTATTTGAATAGCCCAAGTAGTACCTTTATAGTTAACTCTAAGCTGGCCATTATATTCTGATAAAATTCCCATTTCTCCAACTTCTAAAGTTTCTAAAGTTAGGTTGTCTGTACGCATTAACGGTAAAATAATTCTTCTTAAAAAAAATGTTAATGCTCCACCAATTACCATTGCCCCTAATATTTGTACTTCTCCTGGCATGTATATAAAAAAACTAACTATACCGATAATAATGAAGGCTAACCCAAAAAAAATTAACACAAACGCTGTAGTTATCATTTCTAAGGCTATTAATACAATTCCAAAAGAAATTAGTATCCAAGCTGGAATATGCGGAATAATATCAAACATATACAGATTATTTAGATTGAGATAATAAATTGGTTAAAGCAGTTAAAGAACCAACCATTTCAGAAGTTTCAATAGGTACTACTATTTTATTTGCTGAATCAGACTTGGCTAAACCTGCAAAAGCTTTAATTCTATCTTTAGCTAATAAAAATTCTGCTGCTTTACTATTATCCATCATTGCTTTATTAATTAACTCCATGGCTTTTTGCTCTCCTTGGGCGTGTTGTTCTTTTTCATAACTAATGGCATCTGCCATACGCTCAACCGCTTCTGCTTGTTTAAATGCTTGCTGTCTTTCTCCTTCAGCTTTAGCAATTAAAGCATTTTTATCACCTTCTGCTTCTGTTTCAGTTGCTCTACGACGACGCTCTGCTTCCATTTGTAGTTCCATTGCTGACTGCACTGCTTGTGGCACTGAAATATCGGCAACTTCAACACGAGTTACTTTTGCTCCCCAAGTAGCACTAGCTGCATCAAGTGAAGTTAGTAAAGCGGCATTTAAATCGGCTCTTGATGATAGGGTTTCATCTAATTCCATACGACCTATTTCAGATCTTAAAGTTGTTTGTGCTAATTGAGAAATAGCTGCTTTTAAATCTTGTATTTCATAGGTTGCTTGTTGGGCATTATTAACACGAATATAAACAACTGCATCAATATTAATACTTACATTGTCTTTAGTTATAACAGACTGCCTAGGCACATCAATTATTTGTTCTTGGGTAGTAAACTGTGATCTTTTGGTATCAATGAAAGGTACTATAAAACTAAGCCCTCCTTCAATAGTTCGGTGATATTTACCTAATCTTTCAATAACCCATAAGTCAGACTGTGGTACTACTTTTACAGATAGTAAAAAATAAATAAAAACAGCGGCTGAAAGTATTCCTACAAAAATTAAAAAATCCATATTTTTCTCCGTATATAACCTAAAAAATTAAAACATAAAATAAACAGTTGTGATAAAGCCTGTAAAGTATAAAACAAAACTAATTTGTAATACAGCTTTATTAGCTTTACGGCTATTTAAAAATTCAAACGAATTAAATTTTCTGCATATAATAAAGCCACCCCATAATACACCCTGCACAGTAGCTGTTAACAATATTCCTAAAATTAAAGTTGCTAACATTTTTTAACCTGACTTAAACTATTTTTATAAAAAGATAATATTAACATATCCCCCTATGTCAGGATAGTTGTCCCCCTAAAATTAGTAAATACATATTGTGACTGAGGTTCTTTTTACCATGACCAAAATTATGATTAAGATGATAACCTTGGTTTTTTAAGGTATTAAAACATTCGCTTTCTATTTTCCAACGGCAACGCCCAGCCTTAGCTAGCTTTGCAATGGTCAAATAAAACTATGCCCACAACAACCTCTTAACCGTATCTTGCATCGCTGTCTTAAAAGCTTCATCTTGCGATACTCTTTTATAAAGTTCTAACTCATTTCTTCTTTGTTTATTCATAACTTCATCAAATATTTTGTTGTATGCTAAATCTTGTGTATGCGTATCAGGATTATCGACATATTTACTTTGGTAGTCTGGATGTTCTTTCATTTTTTGAGCCATATTCATAAATCTAACTCTTTGTTCTTCTGGCGTTGCATCCCAACCTTGAAACCATCTTTCATTAAAGCTATTGATAATTTCATCTAAAGGGTCTTTATCCTCACCACCACCAAAAGCACCTCTAGGGTTTGAATTTTGAGGATCTAATTCGGTTTGGCTATCATCTAAACTAATTGAGGTATTTAACTTTACTCTTTCTAACCCGTAGGTTGATAAATCAACAGAATTTAAAATTTCATCTAACACTTCTTGATCTTTATATGAAACAGCTAATTTTGGTATCAAAAATTTTAAAAACCAAAATAACTTTTCCCAGCTTACAACTTCATACGGTAGGATAGATGCCATCTGCCCGTATATCTTTACAAATTGTTTTGCTTTGATTTTATAATCCGCTTTTTCTTCATCTTCTAATTCTAAATCATGATTAAATCGTTCCGCCGCAACATCAATAATAGGGCTAAGTTCACTGGCTTCAACTCCAGAAAAATATTTTTCTATAAAGTTCTCTATTTCGACCCACTCATAGACACCAGCATCATCTAATAAACCTTTTAACTCATGAAGCACATTTACATCAGTCGCTTCACTTAATGTTGTCGCCGTATAAAATGGGTCGAAAGATGTTTTTATATCTTCAACCTTATTAAAAAAGTCTAACACAAATAAATCTTCTGTTTTTTTACCAAGCTTATTGGCTGACCTGTTTAATCTTGAAAGTGCTTGAACAGCAAGAACACCTTGTAGTTTTTTATCTACATACATTGATGAAAGTTTTGGTTG